>CAMCHB010000057.1 GCA_945874585.1 uncultured Clostridium sp.
CGAGATCAGCCTCGGTCTCGTGGGCTCGGAGATGTGTATAAGAGACAGAATTACATGGTATGATTACCAATAAGATAGATTAAAAAAAAACCACTTTTGGCAATTTTTTTAATCTATTTTTTTCGTTGTCTGGAAGTAGGCTAGATTCCTGTAAACAGATAACGATTACAAAAGTGGAAAATGAAATAATAGGAGGTAAACATGAAAACGAAGTATGTATTTGTAACAGGCGGCGTGGTATCAGGATTAGGCAAGGGAATCACAGCAGCATCATTGGGTAGATTATTAAAAAATAGGGGGTATAGTGTACGTATCCAAAAATTAGACCCTTATATTAACATTGACCCAGGAACCATGAGCCCATATGAACATGGAGAAGTTTTCGTAACAGATGATGGAGCAGAAACTGACTTAGATCTTGGCCATTATGAAAGATTTATTGATGAAAATTTAACAAAAAATTCTAGTATAACAACCGGAAAGATTTATGCCAGTGTTATCAATAAAGAAAGAAGAGGGGATTATTTAGGCAAAACTGTACAAGTCATTCCACACATTACAAATGAGATCAAAGAAAGCATTTATAGCTTTGAAAAAGATCATATTGATGTGGTTATTACAGAAATCGGTGGAACCGTTGGAGATATCGAAAGTTTGCCATTCCTTGAAGCCATTCGACAAGTAGGACAAGAAAAAGAGCGAGAGGATGTCGTGTATATTCATGTTACCTTATTACCATACATTAGTGGCTCAAAAGAAGTAAAATCAAAGCCAACACAGCATTCTGTGAAAGAATTGCAATCTCTAGGAATTAAGCCAGATATTTTAGTATGTCGAACAGAAATTGATATAACCGATGGTATGCGTGAAAAATTATCACTATTTTGCAATGTTCGCAAAGAGCAAGTCATCCAAAATAGTACGGTAAAGTGTTTGTATGAAGTTCCTTTGATGATGGAAAAAGAAGGCTTAGCACGTGAGGTGTGCAAACATTTACATTTGGATAAAGTAGAACCACACAATCATGAATGGGAAGAAATGATTCACAACATTGAAAATGTAGAAGATAAGACGGTAACCATTGGTATTATTGGAAAATACGTAAAATTAGAAGATTCTTATTTATCTGTTGCAGAATCTATTCGTCATGCTGGTTTTCAACAACATGTAAAAACGAATATAAGTTTTATTGATTCTGATCGAATTACAAAAGAAAATGTACAGAAAAAATTAGAAGGCTTGGATGGTATTATTGTACCAGGAGGATTTGGCAAAAGAGGAATAGAAGGTATGATTACAGCTATCGAGTATGCACGTGAACATGGTATTCCGTTTTTAGGAATTTGCTTAGGCATGCAAATGGCAGTGATTGAACATGCTAGACATGTATTAAACTTGCCAGATGCTAATTCAGAGGAATTTGATCCAAATGGAAAAAATTTAGTGATCCATATTATGAACGAACAAAAATCTGTCCAGAAAAAAGGTGGAACCATGCGTTTGGGAGCCTATCCTTGTGTTCTAAAGAAAGGAAGTTTGGCTGAAAAATTATATGGAGCAGAAGAAATTTCAGAAAGACATAGACATCGTTATGAATTTAACAATGATTATCGTGAAGCATTGGAGAAAAAGGGATTGGTATGTTCTGGACAATCACCAGATGGTACTTTAGTGGAAATTGTAGAAGATCCAAAACATCCATATTTTATAGCTGCTCAATTCCATCCAGAATTCAAATCTAGACCAAATAGACCAGCTCCATTATTTAGAGGACTTGTAGAGGCTTGTAAAAAACAAAAATATCCCTTACAATAAAAGGACAGGATTATAAAGAAAGAAGTTGTTAAATATGTATTTAATTGTTGGACTGGGAAATCCAGAAAAAGATTATAGCAGAACCAGACATAATATGGGATTTGATGTGATAAATGCAATTGCGAAAGAACAGGAAATCGAAATTTCAAGAAGTCACTTTAAAGGACTTTATGGAAGCGGTATGATTGAAGGAGAAAAAGTGATTTTGCTAAAACCACAAACCTTTATGAATCTAAGTGGAGAAAGCATTATAGAAGTAAAAAATTTTTACAAAGTTGAAAATGACCATATTATTATTATATCAGATGATATTGATTTGGAACCAGGTACCATTCGCATTCGCAAAAAAGGAGGACCAGGTACGCACAATGGAATGAAATCTGTTATTCATTATTTGAATTCAGATGATGTACCTCGTGTAAGAGTTGGAATTGGTATTCCACAAAATGATGAAACTTTGATGGAATATGTGATTGGACATATCGAAGACGATGAGTATGAAATTTTACAAAAAGGGATTCAAACAGCCAAAGAAGCGGTTATTGATATTGTAAAAAATGGAATTGATCATGCGATGAACGCCTATAATGGTGCAGCCGCAAAAGAAGGATAAAATATGGTAGAAATATGTGTTCAACAAGTGGATAAAGAAGAAAAAAGAATTTACGTTTTTGAACAGGGAACCATGGTGGAGCAATATAGGGTTGATCAAAATCAAGAACGATTGATGGGAAACATCTACAAAGGAACGATTCGAGAAGTTAGAAAAGGTCTGGGAGCAGTATTTGTGGATATTGGAAGATCACAACATGCTTTTTTACCTATCGAGGAAATGATAGATCAGGATCAACCTAAAATCAATCAAACGATTTTGGTACAAGTCAAAAAAGAAGCAACTCCACTAAAAGGGATGAAAGTGACACAAAAAAATTTAAATTTAGTGGGAAGATTTCTTATTTTGTTTCCTTATTTGGATTTTGTAACAATTTCTCAAAAAATTAAGAAGGGCGCAGAAAGAAATAGATTGATACAAACGGTTCAAAAACAGTTACCAAATAAGATGGGAGCTGTTATACGAACTGCAGCCAAAAATCAACCAGAAAGCGCACTGCAACAGGATTTACAAGAATTGTTACAACAGTGGAAAGCGATGCAAGAAGAAACACAAAAATCTGATAAGAATCTCATATACCAAGCAAAGTCAACTTTTTCTAAGTTGTTATTGGATTGGATGGACCATGGACTTCAAAAAGTTGTAGTGGATACGGCTGAAAACAAGCAAGAAATTGAAAAATTGATTCAGCCAAACAATAGGGCCATACCGGTGGAACAAGAAACCTATATGATAGAAAAATACGATATTACTAGGCAGTTACAATCAATAGAAAAGCGAAAAATTTGGCTAAAGTGTGGTGGTTTTATTATTATTGATCAAACAGAGGCATTGGTCGCCATAGATGTAAATTCTGGTAAATGCATAGGCAAAAATGGAAAAGAAGAAATGGTGTACCGTGTGAATCAGGAAGCCACATTCGAAATTGCTAAACAACTGAGACTACGTAATTTGCGTGGAATTATCGTGATTGATTATATCGATATGGACAGCAAAACAGATCAAGAAAAGATCCTAAGATTATGGGAAGAATTGATTCAAAAAGATCGTTCAAAAGTGCAGATTTATGAATTTACCAAATTAAATTTATTAGAAATAACGCGAAAACAACTTTAAGAAAGCGAATTTTACTTGACATAATATAAAAAATAGCATAAAATAATAAGCATAAAAAGTCTATAAGAATGCCTCTATATACAAATATAGAGGCATTTTGAAAGAAAAATAGGAGAGATGTAAGTGAAAGTTGGATTTATATCATTGGGATGTTCCAAAAATTTAGTAGATACAGAAATGATGATTGGCTTAATGAAAGAACATAAATTAGAAATCGTGAACCAAGAAGAAGAGGCCGATATTTTAATTATCAACACTTGCGGATTCATAGAATCAGCGAAACAAGAAGCAATTGACACCATCTTGGAAATGGCCAAATACAAGCAGACAGGGAAGTGCAAATTTTTGGTTGCTACAGGCTGTTTGGTACAACGTTATCAAAAAGAACTTGAAAAATTATTACCTGAGGTTGATTTGTGGATAAGCATTGACGAATATCCAAATTTTTGGCGTAAAATGGAGGAACTTTTAAAAATCGATGATACAGTTTCTTATGGGGAATTGGATTATCTAAAAAGAGTGATTACAACAGGTAAGAACACAGCTTATTTAAAAATTGCAGAAGGATGTAGCAATTTTTGTACGTATTGTGCAATTCCATACATTCGTGGGAAATATCAAAGCAGAAAAATGGAGGATGTTTTGGCAGAAGCTAAACAACTGGCCAAAGAAGGAATTCAAGAAATTATTTTGATCGCACAGGATACTACCAAATATGGAATGGATTTATATGAGGAATCAAAGTTACCACAATTATTGCATGAGATTAGTCAAATAGATGGAATTCAATGGATACGCTTTTTGTATGCTTATCCAGAAACCATTACCGATAAATTGATACAAGAAGTAAAAAATAATCCCAAGGTGTGTCATTATTTTGATATTCCAATCCAGCACATTGCAGATACTGTTCTAAAACGAATGAATCGAAAAAGTGATGGTGCAAGCATTCGTGCATTGATTCAAAAATTGCGCCAAGAAATACCAGATGTTATTTTAAGAACATCTTTAATTGTTGGTTTTCCAGGAGAAACCAAAGAAGAATTTGAGAAATTATATCAGTTTGTAGCGGATGCAAAATTTGATAAATTGGGCGTTTTTATGTATTCCAAAGAAGATGGTACACCAGCTGCCAAAATGAAAGAGCAAATTCATTATCAAACGAAAAAAAGTAGATGGAATCGTATTATGCAAGAACAAAGCAAAATTTCAGAAGAAAAATTGGCAGAAAAAATGGAAAAAAAATATATGGCTTTATTGGAAAGTGTTTCACCAGATGGTGCTTACTATATCGGAAGAACGTATATGGATGTCCCTGATATGGACGGAGTGATTGTGCTAGAAAAAGAAAAAGAGATTCCTTTGGGAACCTTTGTAGAATGTGAAATTACAGGTATATGTGAATACGATCTAGCAGGAAAAATTTTAGAATAAAAAAATATCACCTATAAGCAATCAAGTTGATTGAACCTATAGGTGGTATTTTTTTTAATTTAATCAAATGGAATAAATTTTTTCACGATATTATCATGAACAGCATCTGATTTGCTTGTGTGTTTATAAGTTTCAAATGATTGACAAAGGGTATTTTCAATCATGTCCTCTACTTCTTCTTTAGAAGCATGCTCTGCTAAAACAAGTTCACTTACTAGAATTTGCTTTGCATTACCAAGCATTTTCTTTTCACCAGTAGAAAGACCTTTCTCTTTTTGTTTGAAGCTTAAATTACGAACAACATCTGCTACTTCGTAAATATCTCCACTTTTCATTTTATCCATATTATCACGATATCTTTTGTTCCAATTCATTGACATCTCTGTGCTATCGTGTTTTAAAACATTAAAAACGGTTTCTGCTTTTTCTTTATCGATAACATTTCTAACGCCTATGTCATCAGCCTTGTTAATAGGAATCATTACCTTTACCTGACCTGGCATTTCTAATATGTAATATGGTTCTGGTTTTCCTAAGACATTTCTTTCTTCAATATCTTTAATTGTTCCAGCACCGTGCATTGGGTAAACAATTTTATCTCCTATATTAAACATATTTAGCAACTCCTTCCATATACACTATACTTATTATACACCTAAATGCAGGAAAAGTCAAAGCAAAATTTGATAAAAAAGCGACTAAGAAAGGGTTGAACCAAACCCGCCAACGCGTGTACCCGTAGCGTTATCACCGCCAACGACAGAAAAATTTAAAAAGATTCCTTGCCCGATGCGCTCACCTTTGCTAAGGGTAATAGGAGCAGAAGAAAAGTTGTAAAAAGAAAACATCAAATGACCTTCATTTCCAGGATTATTGTAATAATCAGCGTCTACGATACCAACTCCATTAGCTAAAACTAAGCCTTTTTTGGATGGATTTGAACTACGATTGACAAGCATCAATAATTCATTGGATGGAAAATAAGATTTTAAACCTGTTTTGACTAAAGTAGGAGATTGACCAGGTTGAAAAGGTGGGATAATGGTTTCTTCTGCAGCTTCGATATCATAGCCAGCGGAATCCTTGGTTTTCCTTTCTGGTAAATGGATTTCTTGATTTTGATAGGAACGGATAATTTCAAAACCTCTTTTTGCTTTCATAGAATCACTCCTTAAAAAATATTAATTTGGTTATATCATGAAATGAAAAATCACACAATGGAAAAACGAAAAACATTCGTAAAAATTTCTCTAAAATTTGTCGCTAATGTCCTTTAGTAAGTCATTTACATCTACTTCTACTTCAAGTATATGAGCAATACCAAATAATTCGTAGTCTTTAACAGTTCTTTTATTATTTTCAATATCATATAAACTCTGCTTATGAATACTAATTCCTATTAACTCTAATTTTTCAGAAAGCTTTTCATAAAATAAATTTTTTTCATTCTATACTCTTTTAGTAATCTTCCAATTACATTCAGATTTCCATCAAATTTTGCAATCAATTGACCTTATAAATGCATCAATGGTAAAATATCATTGACAAAGAAAAACCATATTGATAAAATAAGGTAAGAAAAATACGAGAAAGTATGAAGAAGTTCATGCTATATAAGGAGGAAAAAATGAAACAAAAAAACAAAAGAATTGTTAATAGTAGTAAA
>CAMCHB010000058.1 GCA_945874585.1 uncultured Clostridium sp.
TCTCGTATATATTCACAATCCATATACTTGGCAACTTCTTTGACGGTATAAAAATCTTCTATGCTATCATATGTTTTATTTTCAAATTGATTTTGCTTCTGATTGTAGAGGATTACTGCACGGACAACTACAATCAAAAGTATTAAAATGGCAATCACAAAACCTATGATTTTGATTGTTTTTTTTCTTAGCATTTTCTCCTCCTTTTCTTTATTCTGTTTCTATGTTTCTCTTTTTCTCTTTTTCTTTCTTATATAAATAAACTTACTATCTTATTTTACCATTTTTCCTACTTTGAAACAATGCTATTACTCATATTTTATGTAAATTTGTCGTTTTTTCTTGTTTCTTGTTCTTCCTTCGTCTTACGGAAATTCTAATTTCTATCCTTTTGTATCATTTTTTTACATTTTGTTTACATTTTACTCCTGGCACAAAGAACAAAAAAGCAATGCCATCTTAGCATTGCCTTTTTATTTTTAATTTTGTTCTTTACTTTTCCACATGCTTTTATTACATATTCAAAACGTAACGGATGATGAACCAGTAATGACATAAACTACCTAACATAATAAATATATGGAAAATTTCGTGAAATCCAAAATTCGGATTTTTTAGTTTTGGCCATTTTAGGCCATATAAAACTGCTCCTATTGTGTAAAAAATTCCTCCCGCTAGTAACCACCATAATGATTGCAATTGTCCTAGTGCTGAAAATTTTACAATGATCGGATAAATGGCTATGATGACTACCCAGCCCATTGCTAAATATAAGCCGGTTGTTAGCCACCTAGGAGCATTCAACCAAAAGATCGTCAAAAATAAGCCAGCAATTGCTAAGCCCCACACTACACCAAAAATACTCCAGCCCCATCCACCTCTTAGTGGTCCTAAGCAAATAGGTGTATAACTGCCTGCAATTAAGATATAGATCATGATATGATCTAATTTTCTTAATACTCTGGTTCCTTTTTCCCCCACATTAAATAAATGATAATTGGCACTGCATGTATATAAAAGAATTAAACTGACTCCAAAAATCGTAAAAGAAACTACGTCCCATGCTCCTTCTCCATACTTAGCAGCCCATATGATTAAAAAAACCAATCCAACAATAGAGGCGATTGCCCCAGCTAAATGTGTAAATCCGCTTACGGGATCTTTAATTTTTGCCACGTTCATTCTCCTTTCTAAAATCTCTCTTATCATATACGGATTTTCTGCAAAAATCAAGTCTCTTTTAGAACGTCTCTTATGATTTTGTTCTAATTTAAACTTGTCTTACATAGGATAAGTTAGATATACCCATCTAAAGAGGAGGTTAAAAATGAATAAAAAATTAAAATTATTCTTATTGGTTCTTACGATGGTTCTTATGATAGCTTGTATTGGTTATTATATCGCTCAAAAATTTCAACAAGAAAAGGCAGATTACTTTCAAGATTACACACCACAAGAGGAAATATCGGAGGAACAGTACCGTAGTACAGTGGTTAAATTGTATTTTGTGGATAAGAATTCTCAACAATTGGTGGCTGAAAACAGAAGTGTGGATGCCAAAACTCTTATTTTGGACCCATGCTTGACGCTCATGAATTTATTATTAGAAGGTCCCCGTGATACTAATCTTTCATCTGTCATTCCTTCCGGTACCAAAGTAAATCAAGTTACCATGCAAGGTAATATGGCCATTGTAGATCTTTCTCATGAATTTATTGACAATCACCCAGGTGGTGCTCAGCAAGAATCTGCTACCGTTTATTCCATTGTCAATACCTTAACACAACTTACAGAAGTTACTTCCGTTAAAATTACCATTGACCAACAAGAAAATGCCGAATTTACCGACCATGCTCTATCATTTTCCGATCCGTTTGTTCGAAAATAATTGTGATTTATGTAAAGTTGTGTTACAATAATAGTAGCGTTTTTATTTGTATTCATGATGATTTAAAGGAGGATGGCTTATGGGACGGATACTTTGGTTGATGCTTTTCTTGTTTTTAGCTTTTTTAGTAAATGGCTTTTTTAATTCTTTTGGGAGAGTTTTTGACTTTTTCCTTGGTTTTGTTGAATATGCGATAGCCTTTTTATTGATTGGTTTTGTGGTTGCTCTGCTGAATACTTTATATAACAAGTTTCTCGATTTCATTGGCTTTGTCAATTACAAAATATTTGGTGAAGATCCTGATGATCCACAAGAAATTTCAGAAAGTTTACCAAAAGAACCTCAAACTTCTTCATCCAATCACCTTGGTTTTTTCAAAAGATTAGCCATTTTTGCTGGTTTCGGGTACCTAGTTCATGCATCTATTCATCATTCAGAAGAAAATAAGGAAAAACATCATCCTGGTCCCATTGATCCAAATCATGCTAATTGGGATCAGGAACCACCGAATGATTACGATCATTCCGATTTTGATTCTTCCGATGATTACGCATCAGATGATTTTGATTCAAATGATTCTGATCATGATTTTTAATCATGCTAAAAAAGAGATTCAAGTGAATCTCTTTTTTAATTGGAAATATTTCCTTTTTTGAAAAAAATAACGAACTATGCTATAATTATATTATGTAAATAAATAATAGTTGCTAACTTGTTACCAAAGGAGGAACCCTTATGTTGACTATTTTAAAATGGATCGGGATTGTTTGGGGATTATACTTTTTTATTTTAGCGTTTTCTTGGTCTATGATTCCTGCTGCTATTCTATTTCTTATAAGAGCAGCCTATTTAACAGCTGTTTTATATGTTTTTACAATTGCTTTACGGCGTTGTATTGAATGGTATGAAAGTTTATCCTTTTTACTGTATGGAATCTTAGGCATTGCCACTGCATTTTGCTTCATGCTTTCCAATCTGTTTGATTTATTTTTACTGGATGATTTATTTTGGTTTTCACTTTTCTTATTAGTTTTTTTATTTTTAACAAAATTAACACATTGTGAATCCATTCTGACTCGCAAGATGAACCCTTGGGACAAGGATACTTCGGATTCAAAAAATGTTAGCAAATAAAGGATTCCAACTGGGATCCTTTATTTTAATATTCTATACCAATTCCAATAATGCTTTGCATTTTTAACTCTTCCCAAAAAATTTTCAACCTCCTGTAAAGAACGAATGGTATTATCTTTTTTCTTTTTCCAATCAATTTTTTTCTTTTTATTCTCCCTCATTTTTCTTATCCCTTCCTTTCTAGACTTTTTGACACTCTTGTTATATAATATGAAAAATTTAAGATAAAGGAGACAAATGAGGTTTTATGGATTTACTGCATGAAAATGAAAGATTAGATGATTTAGGTTGTAATGGTTTGCAAATTATTCAAAATAAGAAATGGTTCTGTTTTGGTATGGATGCTGTCTTATTAAGTCATTTTGCCTCTGATATTCACAAACATAAAAAAGTCATGGATTTATGCGCTGGAAATGGCATTATTTCTTTTCTATTGAGTCAAAAAATTCAACCTTTCTCTATTACAGCTATTGAAATTCAAAAAGATATTGCTGATTTGTTTCAAAGAAGTATTCAATACAATCATTTAGAAAATATCATTCAATTGCACTGTATGGATTTAAAACAGGTGGATACTGTTTTTCCTCTTCACTCTTTTGATGCTGTTGTAACCAACCCACCTTACATGAAAAATAATGCGGGTCTTAAAAATGAAGAAGAACATAAATGGATTGCTAGACATGAAATAACTTGTCAACTAGAAGATGTTATCAAAGCTGCTAGTCTTATGCTAAAAAGTGCTGGAAGTTTTTACCTTGTTCATCGTCCAGACCGCTTATGTGATATTTTTTATTGTTTACGCCAATATCAATTAGAGCCAAAATCTATTCGTTTTGTTCAACCAACAATGGAAAAACCAGCTAATCTGGTTCTCATCAAAGCCTGTAAGGATGCTAAGCCATTTTTAAAGATGCATCCCAATCTTGTTATTTATCAACCAAATGGTTCTTATACAGATGAAGTATTGTCACTTTATCAAAACAATTCACTTTAAGGAGGTCTTCGTTTTGAGTGGAATTTTATATTTAGTTGCTACACCAATTGGAAATTTAGAAGATATTACTTTACGTGCCTTACGCATTCTACAAGAGGTAGACTGCATCGCAGCCGAAGATACACGTCATACTTTACAATTATTAAATCATTTTCATATAGCTAAACCTTTAATTAGTTATTACAAACAAACCGAAAAGCAAAAAGGCGCTGTTTTATTAAATAAACTGCAAGAAGGGAAAAATATTGCTCTTGTTTCAGATGCAGGAACTCCTGCTATATCAGATCCAGGAGAAGAAGTTGTAAAATTATGCATCCAAAATGGAATCCAGGTTGTACCTGTACCTGGAGCCTGTGCCTGTATTACTGCTTTAATTGCTTCTGGTTTATCTACTAAAAATTTTACTTTTGTTGGATTTCTTCCTGTTCATTCCCGCGAAAAAATTGCCGAACTCGAAAAACTAAAGTATCTAACATCTACTCTTGTTTTTTATGAAGCTCCCCACAAAATCTTGCATACCTTGCAAAGTATGTTAGATGTATTCGGTGATCGACCTATTGTTTTGTGCCGTGAACTTACCAAAATTCATGAGCAATACATACGTGGTACTATTTCAGAGGTATTAACTCGTCTTGACAATCCACGTGGAGAATTTGTTATATTGATAGAAGGAAATCAACAACTTCCTCCTTCTTCCACTACTATATTGAGTCATCTTTCTTTAGAAGAACATTATGCCTACTACGAAAAACAAGGGCTTGATAAAAAGGAGATTATTAAGCAAATAGCAAAAGATCGTCACTTACCTAAAAATGATATTTATCAACATTTTTTGCAAAAAAAATAGGCCACACAACAGTGGTCTATTTTCTTTTTATTTTTCAGCTTTTTTTGCTTCATTTAATTCGTTTATTTTTTCACGACATTTTTCACAAACTAATTTATCTTTATATTCTACTAAGTTTTTTGTACCTCCGCAAAATACACAATTAGGTTGATATTTTTTTAGAATTACAGATGATCCATCTACATAAATTTCAATTGGATCTTTTTCCTTTATTCCTAATTTGTTTCTTAATTCAATTGGTATAACTACTCTTCCCAATTCATCTACTTTTCTTACAATACCTGTCGCTTTCATTTTATCATCCTCCTAATTTTACAAAAATCGACAAAAGATTTCTAATTCATAATACCATAATTTTACTAATATTGCAATATGAATTTTCCAATTTTTCGAATTATTTTCCTACGCGTATAATCTTTTGCATTGGATTATACGTATCACTCGATAAAACTGTCTTTGATACGGTTCTACCATTTAATATTAAATATTTATAAGTAACCGTTTTCACACCATTAGCTCCTTTTTGCTCTACTACTTTTTTGCCTGCTGGCAATGAACTGTCTGTAATTGTTTTGGTGGTAAATGGTATGGTGTTTATCACTACCGGTTCTAGTCTTACTTCATATTCTGTCTCTTCACGTATGCCATAAATATCAATTTTGGCAACGCCACCTCCAACAGATCCAACGATTTTAATTGGATACGATCTTGTGTTCTTAAATTTAAAATCTGTACTTCCATATACAACAGTTGCATCTAATCCAGCCTTTACATAGGAGGTAACAAACTGATGATTTCTTCTAGATGTAACATCTAAATTGGCATATACAACCGCATTGTACAGAGTAGATGATATTTGGCAAATACCGCCTCCTAAACCATCTACTACCTGCCCATTGGAATATACTTTGGCTTCTTTATAGCCTGCTGCTATACTTCTTTCTCCTACTACTTTATTATAAGAAAATTCCTCTCCTGGCATCAAAACAACTCCATTTATTTTGTTGATAGCAAGTTTTAAATTGTTGCTTCGATTTTTATTACTTGCATCGTATTTTGTACTAAAAGAAGAAAGCAAGTCTGGAAATGCTTCTGTTCCAATTTGACTGGTTGTAACGTTTGGTTTTGTATATTTTAATGGAATTGTATATTCTTCTTTATCTTCCTGTAACATCTCTTTTGCTTTTTCAACATCAAAGTCGACCCCTTCTACATGAGGATATACGGTAAACGGATTGGTTGTATAATAAGCATCTTGTGGTTCTACGTATATTTCCTGATGAATTTTGTCAAGGTCAATGGATTCAGGTTGCTTGATTTCAACGGGAATCTCTACCTTTTTTTCCTCTTGTGTTTCTTTTTGGATACTTTCAATGATACGATTTGCTAATTCATTTTGTTGTATGACATATCCTTCTGTACCTTTTGTAATAATCAATTTTCCATCTTCTACATAATAACTGTATTGTTTTAATGCATGTGGTAAATTTGGTTCTATATCAGCTATTAAATTTTTTTGATTTTCTTGATTGTATTGATAAGCAATAGGAAGATTTTTCTTTTGCATAAAGGTTGCTAAAATTTGATAATTATTTTCAAATATATTTCCTTCTCTACC
>CAMCHB010000059.1 GCA_945874585.1 uncultured Clostridium sp.
CTAACAAGATTGGACTTTTTTTGTTAACTAAAACGATTTAACTAGCACCACGCGTATAAAGGAATAGATATATTTAAGTTAGTAGCGGCACTGGGAATTGTTGCTATTCATACAGGAGTTAGATTCTTCAATATATTGGGACGCCTAGGTGTCCCATTTTTTGTGGTAATTTCAAGCTTTTTCTTTTTTAAACATTATTTTAGGCTAAATAATGTTTTAAAAAGAAAAAATTATATTAAGAAGTTTCTTGTACGTTTAGGGCTATTGTTTCTTACTTGGGAAGTTTTCTATATTCCTTTGGCATTAAATGAATTTTTGAAAATTAGTAGTAGGAAAATAGAAGGTAAATCATTATTACTCTATATCTTTGATTTCTTCTATCCGGTACCATCCAATGCGAATGGATGGGGTCCCTCTTGGTATTTAATTGCAATGTTTATGGCATTACCAATATTTATTGGTATTTTCTATCTATTAAGAAAGAGTCTAATAATTTTAGGTATCTTGTGTGTAATTATTGAGTTCTACTTTGTTGGTGCTAATGGATATGGGTATTTGTCTCACTGGTCAACTTTAGGTATATATGGTTTTCCTAGAGTAATGATTTATATTTATATCGGGATGCTATTTGCTAAGTTTAAAGATAAAATTAATGATTATTCTTTAAAACGATATTTTTGGATATTCGGAGGGTTATTAATTTTATTCCTAATTGAAAACTTAGTAATTAAAATATCTGGAGGCATAATTAATTCTGAAGAAGTATTTACTACGGCACCAACAGCTTTATTCGGAAGTCTTGTTGCTATTAGATGGCAACCAAATATGGCAAATACAGTTACTATGAGAAACTTTAGTACTTTTCTTTATTGTTCACAAGCATAGGGATTAGCAATATGGGGTAAACTCATGTATATTCTTAATATTAATTTCCTGGGAATTAATATATTGGAATTTATATTTATTGTGATTAGCTCATATATGTTCTATTTGCTGTATAAGTGGATAAAAGCAAAGACACAGTGGAAGTTTTGGAGTTATATGGTGTGATTGATATTATTTATGTTGGTTTGAATATTATAATAGCTCCGTTAATCTCTTATGAGGTTGGCGGAATTATTACTTATAAAAAGAAAGGCTAAGGGTAAGCGTCAAATAACAGAGTGTATTGAAAAAGCCGTTCTAGTTTGATTTTCTAGAACGGCTTTCTTCTCATATTCTCTATTTACACATCTTTTGAATCTCTTTTTGCCATGGCAAATAAGCTTCTAGTGCCTCCGAGTTTAAGCTCTCCTCGTTAGGCAGCTTTTGAAGCAGGTAATTTAAATATTTTTCTGGATCTAGTCCATGTCTTTTGTCTGTTTCAATCAAGCTCAAAATGATGTCGCTCGTCTGTGCACCAGCAAAACTTTGCGAGAACAGCCAGTTCTTGCGTCCCATCACCAGTGACTTGACAGCACGTTCGGTCATAGTTCCAAACGGCCATCGAGCAATACATGTTCAAAGGTTTCCTGATATTTTAAGGCATAATTGATTGCACGGCCGAGTTTGGAGCCGGGCAATACAGAAATCTCCTGCCGCTTGCACCAGTCAAAGAAGTCTTCCATTAGCGGCTTTAACTGTTCCTGTCGGGTTTGATATCGTTCTTCGCTGCTTAAATGTTCCCATTCTTTTTCTAGGCGAAACATTCGCGTGCAGTATTTCCAACCCTGTTTGGCAATTGATTTATCAGAGGCATTTTGCGGTACCGCTTCAAAGAACTTTCTTCTCACATGGGCACAGCAGCCAACTAGGGTAGCTTCAGGTAATCGCTGGTAAGCCTGCCACATGTCGCAATGCAAGAAGCCGGCGTAAGCGCCTAAGAAGTCAAGCGCTACTTGACCGCTGCGATGCGGATTATGATGATAAAGCGTAATGCCATGTTTATCATGCCTGCCGGAAAGGAAAACCCAGTAATAGGTTTTAGCTGTTTCGCTTTCTAAGACCCTATAGTAAGTTTCATCGGCATGCAAAACAGGTTGGGTTAACAGCTTTGTTTTAAGCAGGTCATACATTGGCTTAAAGTAGTACTCTGTACTCTTTAGCCCCCAGTTGTTTAAGTGTTGGCGTGAAATATTCAGTCCCATTTTCCGCCAATAGCTTTCCTGGCGATAGTCCGGGACTTTCATTTCATACTTTTGATATAGGTTTGATTGCAAAACCTTTCATTAACCAGTCGACCTGCTCAGAAGAGAGGGCCTGGACCTCGTTTTGATTCTGCGGCCAGCTCATCTTGCCGTTTTCAAAGCGTTTATACAATAGCCAATATCCTTGGCCGTCCCAATACAGGGCTTTAAAACGGTCTTTTCTGCCGCCGCAAAAGAGAAAGACCTGGCCCTGAAAAGGATCAAGTTGAAACTGTTCCTTTATTAGGCAAGCCAGCCCATCAATGCCTTTGCGCAGGTCGGTTTTGCCGCAAACAAGATAGACTTGGTCCAAGTAACAAAGATTAATCATGATAAGACCTTTTCCAAGAGTTTATCCATCAATTCGGGATCTATACTGCTGTAGAGGTCTAGCTCTAGATCATTCTTCTTTAAACTAAGCAACAGATTATTCCGCGGTGAACGAGACCTTTGGGGTCTTTGCGGCTGTTTGAGCGCTACAATCGGATGTTGTTTTTCGGACATATTATTAACCTCCATTAATTTGATAAATTAATCATAGCCGAAGAAGGTGAAGAGGTTAATACACTCTGTTATTTGACGCTTACGAAGTAGTAACTCTTGGTATTGAATACTATTAATCGATTTAGATTAGTTTGAAGATTATTTGGTTCATAAAAAGTAATATCTTTTGAAAAGAGGACTTTGTCCTCTTCTTTAATTTATTTAGAAAAATTATTATTGTATCCGTTTGAACTGATTAGGAATCGATAATTTTTTACGATATTTTGCTACTGTTCGTCTAGAAATATCTATTTTTTGCGTTTTAAGTTTATTGACTATTTTTTGATCTGATAAAGGGTGTGTTTTATCTTCTGATTCTATGATTTCACTAATAGAATTTAATATACTTCCTTGCGACAAATTGTTTACTGATCGTGAACTAAAAAGTCTTGAAAGCGGAAAAACACCAAATTCACATTGAAAATATTTATCTTTAGTTGTTCTACTTATTGTAGAAATATTAAACTTTGTTTCATTTGCAACTTCTTGCTTTGTTAAAGTATTCAATTTTTTACCATTAGTTTTAAAAAATTGAGCTTGTTTTTTAGCAATTACGTTAGAAATTAATAGTAAAGTTTCTTCTCGTCTATGATAGCTTCTTTCTAAGGATTTGGCTTTATGACGCTGTGACGAGATAAATTTTGCCATTTCTGAGTCATTGGTACTCATTTGAGGAGCATCAAATTCAAATTCAAGCTGATTTTCATTAATTAAACTAACTTGAATCTGGTTACTATTTGTTAATGAGATATATACTTCTGGAATTATAAAGGCAGAAGGTTCATTATCATCTAAATCAATAGAAGGCTTTAACTTTTGAATGAAACTTAATATATGTTTTAATTCAATATTTGAAATATGAGTATTTTTCGTGATTCGTTGGAAATTTCTGTTAGCAATATCTTCAAGATAATTGTTAATAACAAATAAAGTATGAGCTGGAACATTATTAGCATCTTCAATCTGAAGTGTTAAAAACTCTTTTACATTTCTAGCACCGATTCCAGCAGGCCCATTCTTCTGAATATCTTTTAGAGCTATATTTAATAAAGATGGAGGATATTGATTTTGTCCTAATAGTTGCTTGTAATCTGATATAAACCCATGCTCGTTAAGATTCTGGATAAGATAAATAATTGCATCTAGTAAAAGCGGATTTTTTATTTGAAGACTAAACTCGTTAATTAATTTTGCCTTATTTAAATTATTTGATGATTGATTTGGAATCCAATCTAATGTTTGTTCATTGTTAAATTCTTTATTTTTGACGGTTAGATAAGGAATTTCATCGGATGCTTTACTTAATTGGGAAACTAAATTGCCAAAGGATGTGCTTAAGATGCTTAAATCTTTGATCTGATTTTCGTTTATACTTTGTTTCTGAGTAATAGAGATTCTCTGTTTTTGTTTAGCCATAAGTCTCACCTACTTCTATAATAATTATAGGCATTAATTTTAAAATGCAGTGTTTAATTTGCTTAGATAGTGTTTAAAAAGGATACATTTATGGCTGCTATTGATAATTTATATGAAGTACTAAAATCAAATGTTGATCAAGAATTAAATACGGAGGAAATTGCCCGAAAAGTCGGCTTAAGTAGAAGTGTAGTAAGCGGATACTTGGCTCAACTCTATAAAAAGAATTTAGTTACTAAAACTACAGGAAGACCTGTATATTGGAAAGCATTAAAGCCAAGAACACCTTTTTCGGATTTGATTGGTTATGATGATAGTTTGAAATTAAATATCGAAAAAGCGATGCAATCCATTGTATATCCTCCCAATGGCTTTCCCGTTATTATTACGGGTCCAAGTGGTGTAGGGAAGAGCTTCTTAGCTAAGAAAATTTATGAAGAAGCAGTTTTTTTAGGAAAGATAGATAAAGATAGCCCTTTTGTTACTCTCAACACAGCTGATTATGCAAACAATACGGATTTATTGTCGTCTGTATTGTTTGGCTATAAAAAAGGGGCCTTTACTGGAGCCGAAAAGGATATGCCTGGGTTATTAGATAAGGCAAATAATGGCTATCTATTCTTAGATGAAGTTCATCGCCTTTCTAAAACGAATCAAGAAAAACTTTTTTCAGTTTTTGACAATGGTACATTTTATCCACTAGGTGAAGTGAATAAACCACATCACGTTAATATTAGATTGATTTTTGCCACGACAGAAGATATTTCAAATTACTTATTGAAAACTTTTTTACGTCGTATTCCAATGAGAATTGAACTTTCTAGTTATAAAGAGCGTCCATTATATGAACGAATTCAGATTGTACTACATTGTCTTCAAACGGAAGCTCAAAAATCAAATGTTACTTATCTGATTAGTCCAAATAAAATAAGTGAAATTGCTAATCAGGATTATCCTGGAAATATTGGTCAAGTTGCTAATAATATTAAAATGCTTTGTTCTAAGGGATTTACAGAAAATGAAGATAAAAAGGAAATACCGCTAGAAAAAGATTTATCAATTGAAAAAGCAATTAAAGTAGATAAAAATTTTGGTATTAATAATTTTAATATTATTAGTGCAAGTGTTTTTGATGAATTAGAACATGCACAGGATAAATTGATTGAAGCTTTGAAGCAAGGAAAAACAATAGATGATTGTCAATTAATTGATTTCAATTACTTGCGAAAAATTAAGGATTTCTCTGATTCTGCAGTAAATAAGGTCTTGGTTCCGCATTTGAAAAATACTATAAATAAGACACTTAAAGAAACCTATGGTGTTAATTTAAGTCTTAATGAAAATATTATTTTTCAATTAAGTTTTGCTTTTAGTTTAGGTAAATTTCAAACAAAACCATTTAAGAATACTGATAAGTTCTTACGCTTAATCAAACACAAATATCCTCGTTCTTTTTATTTGTATACTAAGTTCTTAGAGAAGATAACTCCTAAGCCAACTGATAGTGACTATCTTTGGTTTTTTATAATGTTTGCAAACGTAGCTAAAAAAATTGAAGAAGTAGAATATTCGTGTATCTTATTAGCTCATGGAACATCAACTGCAAATAGTATTCAAAAAGTTGTCAATAATTTAGTTAATAATTATATCTTTGAAGCCTTCGATATGCCAATTGATGCAACAGTTAATGATATCAACAAAAAAGTTAAGGAATATTTGGAGAAACAAAATGCTCATGATAAGGGCATTCTATTGATCTTTGATATGGGTTCTCTTAATCAGATGTTCACTAAGATAAAGAAATCTTCAAACAAACAGTTATTGGTTATTAACAATCTAACGACATCTATTGCTTTAGATATTGCAATGCGAGTAGAAAGAAAAGAGCAATTTAATGAAATAGCAGAAAAAGCTGAAAAATATGGACGATATATGGGGGTTCAATATTATGAAGGGCTATCTAATAAACGCAATATAATCGTTTCTTGCCTATCAGGTGTTGGCTTATCAAGTGCAATTAAAAAAATTATTCAAACTACATTGTCGACTAATAGGCAAATTATTACTATGAATTATCGAAAACTGAGAACAATAGTTGATAATAATAATGAGTCCTTCTTTAAAAATACTGATTTAATAGTTACAACAACAAATTTTAAAACAAAATTGTCGTTGCCAATTATCAATATTTATAATGTTTTAGATAAAGTTGGTTTTAATCAATTAAAATCTGATTTACTTGAAATGGGGGAAGATTCAAAAAATGTTGATAATCTGATGGAAAAGTTTTTGAAATTCTTAACTATTGAAGGCATTAAAGGAAGACTCCAATTTTTGAA
>CAMCHB010000060.1 GCA_945874585.1 uncultured Clostridium sp.
AGACAAATTCGTCAAACTTCAAAAGTGCCTATTATTATGCTGACAGCACGTGGTGAGGAACAAGATGAATTATTTGGTTTTGAATTAGGAGTAGATGAATACATTGCAAAACCTTTTAGTCCTAAGATTTTAGTAGCCAGAGTAGAAGCGATTATACGTAGAACCTATCCAGAAGGAGAACAGAAAGTAAAAGATTATGGAGGAATCGAGATTGATCCAGAAGGAAGAACAGTTAAGGTAGATGGAAAAAATGTAGAAATGAGTTTACGTGAATATGAATTGTTAAAATACTTAGTCGACAATGAAAATATTGCGTTATCACGCGATAAAATACTAAACAATGTATGGAATTACGATTATTATGGAGATTCTAGAACAATTGATAGTCATATCAAAAAGATCCGCCATAAGCTAGGCAAAAAGGGTAAATATATTCAAACGATGCGCGGAGTAGGTTATAAATTTGAAATAAAAAATTAGAAGGCGATCCATGAATCGTCTTTATTTCGTGGAAAAGAAAGGGGATAACTAGATGAAAATAAAAGAAGCCTTTCATTCGGTTCGAATGAAATTATTTTTAACATTAACCGTTGTAGTGGTCATTATCATAGCAGTGCTAATTTTATTAAACAATGTAGTTCTGGAAACTTATTATTTGCATTCTAAAAGAAATTCCTTGCTAGATGTTTATAAAAATATTAACGAAGTTTATGCTGAAAAAGAAAAAAATGAAGACTTGGATTTGGAATTGGAATTTGAAAAAATTGCTTTAAATCATAATTTTGATATGATTATTATATCCAATGAAGGAATTAGTGTATTTTCATCCAATAAAAACTTTTTAAACACATTGGGTGAAATCAATGAAATGGAACGGTACCTATGTGAATCGAAAAAACATATTGTATCGAGATTCGAATCTGTCTATAAAGCGATTATTGGATCGTAAAACATCGTCTCATGTTATTTTGCTTTCTGGTATTTTAAACAATGGGTATAAACTGTATATTCGTTTACCTATTGCCTCTATCCAGGAAAGTGTAAAAATTTCAAATAATTTCTTGCTTTTGATAGGTAGTTTTACAATTTTAATGGGAGGTATTGCAGTGTCCATCATTTCCAAAAAATTTACCAAACCAATTTGTGAGTTAAATAGTATAGCATGTAAAATGGCGGATTTAGATTTTAGCCAAAAATACCAGGAAAAAGAAACAGACGATGAAATCAATCATCTAGGCAAAAGCATCAATCGTTTGTCCGATACATTGGAGAATACAATCCAGAAATTAAAGGAAACCAATATAGAATTAGAAAAAGACATTGAACATAAATCTAAAATAGATGAGATGAGAAAACAATTTATTTCGGATGTGTCTCACGAGCTAAAAACACCAATTGCTTTAATACAGGGATATGCTGAAGGTTTACAAGAAAATGTTATCAAGGATGAGGAAAGC
Source organism: uncultured Clostridium sp. (assembly GCA_945874585.1). Taxonomy (GTDB): domain Bacteria; phylum Bacillota; class Clostridia; order TANB77; family CAG-508; genus CAMCHB01. Next base: position 1,458 of record CAMCHB010000060.1, read on the forward strand.
CGAAAATTTTACGTGAATGTAATTCAAGATGAGGCAAATAAAATGGATAAATTGGTGAAACAATTGCTAGAATTGATGAAATTGGAATATGGAAAACGTGAATTTAACAATATGAAATTTAATGTTGTCGAATTGATAGAAGAAGTTATTCGTAAGACAAGTGTTATGCGAGAAAATCAAAATATTGAGATGGTATTTCATCCTGAAAAACCAATTTATGTGTATGCAGATGAATTTTACATGGAGCAAGCTGTGACCAATTATATTACCAATGCCATTAAACATGTAGAAGAAAAAAACGGAAGAAAATACATAGAGATTCGTATTGAAAAACACGGAAACAAAGCTAGAATGTATGTATTTAACACTGGAGAACCAATTGGCGAAGAAGACTTAAATCGAATTTGGAATCGTTTTTACAAAGTGGATTCTTCTAGAAATCGTGAAAAAGGTGGTACAGGTATAGGCTTGTCTTTGGTAAAGGCCATTATGAACAATTATAAAAATGCTTATGGCGTGTACAATAAAGAAAATGGAGTTGAATTTTATTTTGATCTAGATTATGCTGAAAATCAGACAGAATCTACCAAATAGAAAACTGCTGAACAATCGAAAAAAAGATTGTCAGCAGTTTTTTTGCGGAAAATATTTTGCAAATCGCAATCTTGTGATATACTAAATACGATAAAAAGGAATGCTAGGCATTGAGAAAGAGTAAAATAAAGGAGGATACACAATGAAGATTCTAATCAAACATGCTACATTGGTTTCTATGGATGAAAACAGAGAGAAAATAGAAGAAAATATGGACATTTTAATCCAGCAGGATCGTATTGAAAAAATAGGAAAAAATATCATGGAAAAAGATTGCAAAATACTGGAGGCCAATCATAGGATCGTAATGCCAGGCATGATCAATACACATGCACATGTTCCCATGAGTTTATTCAAAGAAAGTGTTGATGGTTATCCTTTACAAGAATGGCTAGAAAAGAAAATATGGCCAATTGAAGATCATTTAACCAATGAGGATATCCAGAAGTATTCTGCCATGACATTTGATGAAATGATTCACACAGGAACTACTATGGTGAATGATCAATACTTTGATACAGAGGCGATTATTCGTGCAGCACAAGAAAAACAAATTCGAATTGAATTGACGAGAACCTTGATGGATTCAGATGGAAAAGGGGACAGAAGATTAGATGAACTAGAAGAGTTACTAGAAAAATATAAACAAATAGATGGTTGCATTACTTTTAATATTGGACTTCATGGATTGTATACTTCGAATGAAACATATGTGCAAAAGGTAACAGATTTTGCAAGAAAAACTGGGCTAAAAATTCATATGCATTTTTGCGAAAATGCAAAAGAGGTAGAAGATATTAAAAGAGAATATCATGTGGATTATCCAGCACAAGTTCTTAAAAAATATTTTTATGGAATTCCAGTCATATTAGCTCATGGCGTCAAATTAACAGAACAAGATATTCAAATTCTAAAAACTTTGAATGTGAGTGTGGCTCATTGTCCTGTCAGCAATTTAAAATTAGGATGCGGAATAGCACCAGTACAAATGCTTCTAAAAAAAGGTTTGAATGTTAGCTTGGGAACAGATGGACAGGGAAGCGGTAGCAATATGGATATGTTTGAAGCCATGAAATTTGCTGCACTATTACAAAAAGGATCTACCGAAAATCCAATGGCCATGGGAGCATATGAAACCTTGCAATTAGCGACGATAAATGGAGCAAAGGCTATGGGAATGGAAAAAGAAATTGGTAGTATTACAGTAGGTAAAAAAGCAGATTTGATTCTAGTTGATTTAGAGGAAAATTATGTGGAAAGACCAGTGAACGATGTTTTAGCTACACTAGTCTATAATGCCAAAGGAACCAATGTAAAAATGACAATGGTTAATGGCAAGATTTTAATGAATGAGATAAACTAAAAAGAGAAAGAGGGAAAAACAGTGGAGAAAAGATGGAAAAAGACAAAAAATCATGAAATGGGACAACTCAAGGATTTTCGAGAATTGGTTAATCGTGCCGTTGAAAAATACGGAAACGAAGTTGCTTTTCAGTATAAGGTAAAGAAGAATGGAAATAAAATCAAGGAATCTCGTACATTTGCTGAATATGGAGAAGATGTACGTGATTTGGCTACTTCTTTATTTAACCGAGGCTTTCAGGGAAAAAGGGTGGCTTTGATTGGCGAAAATCGTTACGAATGGTGCACAACCTATATGGCTGTAGCAACAGGAGGAATGACCATCATTCCATTGGATAAAGCATTACCAGAAGTAGAAATTCGTTCTTTAATTCAAAGAAGCAAAGCAAATTGTATTGTTTTTGATGCTAAATATTTGGAAATTTTTCAAAAAATAAAACAAGAGGGAAATACAGATTTAATGTTATATGTCTGCATGGATCCGGTTGATGATCCAGATATTCTATATTATGATGATTTAAAAGCAGAAGGTAGAAAACTATGGGAAGAAGGAAATCACCAATATGATCAAATTACCATTCAACCAGATAAAATGACAGTTATGCTATTTACTTCTGGTACGACTTCTATTGCAAAAGCGGTGATGTTATCGCAAAAAAATATTTGCTCCAATGTAAATGCAATGCCTTATTTTGTACTAATGTATGATACCGATGTATTGTTATCTTTCTTACCAATGCATCATACTTTTGAATGTACCATATCTTTCCTATATGGATGCTTGTATTGTGGGGCAACAATTGCATTTTGTGATGGCTTAAAATACATTGTAGATAATTTAAAAGAATATGGTGTTACTGTATTTGTGGCAGTTCCATTGATGCTAGAAAAAATGTATAAGAAAGTTTTAAAAGGAATTGACAAGCAAGGAAAAACAAAATTGATACAAAGGATGTTAGTGCTAACCAATGGATTAAACAAGATTCATATTGATATTCGAAGAAAAGTATATCAACCTATTATTGAAAACTTAGGAGGAAAATTGCGTCTAGTCCTATATGGTGGAGCTCCTATGGAAAAAAGTACGATTCTAGGATTGGCTGGATTTGGCATTAGCATGGTACAGGGATATGGATTAACGGAAACTTCTCCTGTTATAGCGGCAGAAACCGATTATTTTAAACGTCCTGGTAGTAGCGGCTTGATTATGGTAAATGAAGAAGTTAAGATAGATAAACCAAATGAAGAAGAAATCGGAGAAATTGTTGTTAAGGGTCCTAATGTTATGCTAGGCTATTATGAAAATGAAGAAGAAACCAACAAAGTTTTAAAAGATGGATGGTTTTATACGGGTGACATGGGAAGATTTGATAAGGATGGATTCCTATATTTAACCGGAAGGAAAAAAGAAGTCATTGTATTAAAGAATGGAAAAAATATTTACCCACAAGAAATTGAATTTTTAATTAACAAATTGGACATGGTAGAAGAATGCATGGTTTATGGAAGACCAAAAAATAATGATTATGTAATTTCAGCCAAAATTGTTTACAATCCAGAAGTAATGGAAGAACATTATCCAGGAAAAACAGAGAAAGAATATGAGGCTATCATTTGGCAAGTAATCAAAGAGAAAATCAATGCTATTATGCCAAATTATAAACATATTAAGGAAATTGTCATTACCAAAGAACCACTTATTAAAACAACAACCCAGAAGGTAAAACGTGCAGAAGAGCTTAAAAAATTAGGGGTATAAAAAGAAATAAAATGGTCATAATACCAACAAAGGAGATGAACATGGCTTTTGTTGGTATTATTACATCTCCCCAAAAAGAGAGTGTGACAGAAAAACAATTACAGACATTATGGAGAGAATTAGGAATCGAGAAAAATCAAATCCTACTGATTCACAAACATAATATTTCAAGTATGCAACATATCTATTTTCAAATTGTCATGATTCAACAGGACAATCCGGTATTGCATGAATCGATGGACGCCTTAAAAGTTTTGTTAGAACATTGTGAATATGTAATTTTAAATACAGATATAGCAATGCAACCAGAAAAATTAAAACATTTAAAATTACAGATTATTACCTACGGCTTTCATTTAAAATCTACGATAACAGCTTCTAGTCTAGAGCATGACCAAGTACAATTGTGCGTACAAAGAAGCATTCAAAATTTCCATCACCAATTGATAGAACCAGGAGAAGTTAGTGTATCACTTCACAAAAAAGATGTTTATCAGGTGATGGAAGATTTTATTTTGAGATTATTGTATCAAAAAAATAATGAGTAGACATAAACGATTATTTCCTCATTCTACAATGAAAAATAAGGATAAAAAACAAAAAAACATAAAAAAACAAACTTTTTATGTAGACAAAAACGGAAAAAGATGGTATAATCATTAAAGTAAATTGGAATTTAAATATTCTAAAGCAAAAGCAATATGAATAAACTACAATAGATAAATAAATTTAAGGAGGAAAAATTGTGAGTATGGATACAAATTATTTGGATAATAACTACTTGGTATTAGTAGGAAAAGTAGCAAATGAGAAAAAATTTAGTCATGAGGTTTATGGAGAGAGATTTTATTTATTTGATATGGAAGTTCCACGTTTAAGTGGTGTGTCTGATGTGATTCCGATTACAATATCAGAAAGATTGCTTTCAGGGCTTGATTGTAGTGTTGGCAAAAGAATTTTAGTAAGAGGTCAATTCCGTTCTTATAATACATATGAAAATGGAAAAAATCGACTAGTTCTTACGGTATTTGCAAAAGATATTGCATTAGATGAAACAGACGAAAATGAAGAAGCAAAAAAAGAATT
>CAMCHB010000061.1 GCA_945874585.1 uncultured Clostridium sp.
TACACACTGCATATCGTCGGCAGCGTCAGATGTGTATAAGAGACAGTTATTTGTGCCAGCACGTTTTTTTCCACTCTTCGGCTATGGAGTAAAAGGAAATTTGTGGCAGAAATTAACCGACTTGTTTGCCTTTAGTGGTCTTAGCTATATCATGTTGATTTTTCCCTTTTTTAAAGATACCAAGGAATTTTATAAAACCAATCTGGTAGCTACCATTTTATTGTCTATTTATTTGTTAATTAGCTGTTTGGGATTATTACTGGTGTTTCCAAATCTTGTGGCATCTGAAAGCATTTTCAACATTTATATTTTGGGACGCTTAATTCATTTGAGTCAGTATTTACAAAACACGGATGGCATTTACTTGTTGTTTTGGGTATTATCTGTATTTTCCTATTTGAGTATCAATGTATTTTTTATCACCTATTTATTTCAAAAGATTACAAATAGTAAAAATACAACTGGCTCACTCTATGGTTTTTGTCTTATTATTTGGTCTAGTATTTTGTTGATTGATAATATTACGGCTTACCATAACCTTCTTAACCATGTTTATAAGTATTATATGATTTTTGTTATTGCTTGTAGTATTTTTATTTTGCTACTAGCAAATGTGAAAAAAAAGAAAGTTCCTATTCCTTCTTCAAAGGAGGCATCGCTATGATGAATTTTTGGAAAAAAACGATCGCCCTTTGCGTGCTTTGTATGTTATGCCTATTTACCTTGACTGGTTGTAAATCGGAAGATAATAGTATCGAAAATCTTGCCTATGTAGTAGCTCTTGGCATTGATAAAGGCGATCATGATTTATTAAAATTATCCTTTCAATTTGTAAAACCTTCTTCCGAGTCCAATGGAGCCAGTGTAGCCGGTTCTGAGACAACAGTTACCACAGTTGAATGTTCTTCCATCAATTCTGGATTTAATTTAATGAACAGTTATATCAGCAAAAAGCTAAATTTATCCCATTGCAAAATTGTTGTATTTTCGGAAGAACTAGCTGCAATTGGCATCGCAGAAGAAGTTCAAACACTCATTAACAAAATACAAATCAGACCTGATAGCACTATGATTGTTAGCAAATGTGCAGCTTCCTATTTTTTGGAAAATAGCAAGCCTAATCTAACCACTTTGATTACACGCTATTATGAAGTCATTGTTAATTCTGGAAACTACATTGGTTACTATTACAATAGTACTTTGCAGGACTTCTTTTCTGCTTTGGAAGAAAATATGATTGAACCTTCTACCATTCTTGGTTCACTCAACTCGGATAATGTTCACAAATTCGATACCAATTCAAATTATATTGATGTTGATAATAATTCCTTGGCTGGTGAATCTTTAATTCACGATCCTAACATGGTTCAATTGATGGGAACTGCTGTTTTTCAAGATGGTAAATTGGTAGGAGAATTAAACGGATTTGAGACAATCTCTCATTTAATTGTCAATGGAAAACTACGCCAATGTATCCTCAATATTCCAGATCCATTCAATACCGATAATCTCATTTCAGTTTCTATTTATTTGGATGGAACCAAAACAAAGTTAGAGTCTATTCATGAAAGCCCTTATATTACAGTGGAAGCAAAGCTAAAATCTTATATTTTAACCTATTCCGATCAATCTAATTATGGAACAGAAGAAGCCTTGCGAACGATTGAAAAATATATTAACAGTTACTTAGAAACACATATCCAGGAATATTTGTATAAAACAGCAAAACAATATCACACTGACATTGATGGTTTTGGCAAAAAAATGATTTCAAAATATCGTAACATTCCTCAATGGAATCAATCGGATTGGTTAAAAAATTATCGTAATTCTTTTTTTGAAGTTCATGTTTATACAGATTTAGAAGGTTCTACTTTGTTAATCAATAATTAAAAGGAGGTAAATCCTATTGAAAATATTCGTATCTCTTTTGAGCATTTGGGTTTTAACCAAAACATTTAGTTATGGCATTTATGAAATAAAGGAATATCAAAATAAAATAGCAGGTTTCAGTGTTATAGCTTTATCCATTTTTTCTTTTCTCTTTTGCAATGGAATCGTATGGAATTTCTCCTAAAAAAAAGAACAAATCGCAAAAACGATTTGTTTCTTTTTTTAATCTTCACTAACTGGTGCATCAACTGGGCAAACACTTGCACATGTTCCACAATTGATACAAGCCTCTGGATCAATTTCATATCTTTCCTCTCCTTGAGAGATACAGCTACATGGACATGCTTCTGCACATGCGCCACAACTGATACAAGCTTCTGTTATTTTGTATGCCATTTTTAAATCACCTCCTATAATTCTATCTGCCTGATCCGTGATGTTTTTCCTTTTTTTCCTTTCAATCAAGCTCTTCTAATTTTTTTAATTCCTGTAATTCCTCTTCATTTTCTTGTTCTTCCATTTTGGCATTACCATTTTTAATAATCTTAACATCAGATGCTTTGTATTTTTTGAAAAATGTTTCGTCATCTTCATGGTGTTTCGCTTTCACAATTTCTTTTAATACCTCTACACCAACGACTTCTCCTATTCCATTTTCCGTTTCTACAGTTGCACCTATTTTTGGCAAACGTGCTATTTTTTCTTCATAGACTTCTTGTTCATAACGCAAACAGCACATCAATCTACCACAGTTTCCTGATATTTTAGATGGATTTAATGAAATGTTTTGCTCTTTTGCCATTTTAATTGATACTGCATCAAAATTGCGAAGGAAAGAACAACAGCACAATTCTCTTCCACACACGCCATTGCCTCCCATTCGTTTAATCTCATCACGTACGCCTATTTGTCTTAGCTCAATTCTAACTTTAAAAATAGAAGCCAAATCTTTTACCAATTCTCGAAAATCTACCCTTCCATCTGCTGTAAAATAAAATAAGATTTTAGAATTATCAAATTTATATTCCACATCAATCAATTTCATATCTAATTGATGTTCCTTTATTTTCTTTAGACAGATTTTATATGCTTCTTTTTCTTTTCGCTTATTTTCTTCTTGATGACGCATATCAAATTTGGTTGCAATTCGATGGATTGGTTTTAATGGCGTTTCTAGTTTTTTTTCTGGTATGAAACGATTCACAATGACCGCTTCCCCAAATTCTTCTCCTCCATCTGTCTCTACAATAACATACGTATTTTTTTCAATTTTCAGTTTGCCGGGATCAAAGAAATAAATTTTTCCCCCTTTTTTATAGCGAACTCCTATTATATTTTTCATGAAATTCCTCCCACATTTCAAACAGTAAATAATCCACACACATATCAAAATTACAATTTGATCGAATGCGTTTTTTCGTCTCTTCAATGATTTGAATACATTGAATCGTATGGAACTGTTCCGCTGCATTTTGTTTGTTTAATTGATCATACCATAAAACATTCCAATATTCTAGGATATGATTCATACGGTCTTTTTCCTGATACAGATACTCATTCTTTTTAAAAAATTCCATTTGATCCATTTGGGTAATATGCTCAACCGTATCTACCAATTGATTTAAGATATCCTGGTCTTGCGTAACTCTAGCTAATCCTTGAATACTTCCTTCTGCTAATCTGAGTAAATGATCTGGCAGAGGCTCCATCTGCTGTTTTAGTAAATATTGCTTTAACTCCTCATCTGTTAAGGGATAAAATTGCAATTTGGTACAACGTGATTGAATGGTACTTAATAACTGATTTTCCTGTGAACAGATCAAAAGAATTATCACATAAATAGGTGGCTCTTCTAATGTTTTCAGCAAGCAGTTTTGCGCCTCTTTTGTCATTTTATCACAATCATCTATTACAAAAATTTTATATTTCGAAATAATCGGTTTTTCCATAACACTTGCATTCATTTGACGAATTTGTTCAATTTTTATTGTGTTTCCATCTGGCCTAATCTCATGATAGTCGGGATGATTTTCTCCATCAAACATCGTACAAGATTCACACTTTTGATCCATGTCTGAATCTGGCTTCAAACAAAGTATTTTTTTTGCAAATTGTCGTGCCATCATTTTTTTCCCTATGCCTTCTCTACCGACAAAAAGATAACTATGTAATAGATTATGATTTTGAATTGCTTTTTCTAATATTGCCTTATTTTTATCATTTCCAATGATTTCTTGAAACATCATCTTTCCTATTCATTCACCTTTCCAAATCGATCCAATGGCCAAAAACGAATCCAAACCTTGCTTTCTATTTTTTCAATTGGAATACATCCAAACCTTCTACAGTCCGTACTTTTTTCTCGATTATCACCTAATAAAAAAACTGTATTTTCTGGAACTACTATATCCGTGAAAGCTCCATCTAACGAATTGGTTACCACATTTGCTTGTAAATATGGCTCATTTAATTCTTGCCCATTGATAAATACTTTTCCATTTTCTATTTTTACATGCTCTCCTGGTAAGCCAATCACACGCTTGATATAGCTGGTTTTATTGGTTTCCAATACATAATAAACAAATTGAGAAAATAATCCTTTTGGCTCGTTTTCGTATTTTGCCACTGGATGATCTAAATCTGCTTCGTAAACTGGAATGTAATTTTGGCTCGGTGCTTCAAATGTAACAATATCTCCTCGATTTAAGGTAGCATGTGTGGTTCTAGCCAATCGATTCAAGATAAGCCTTTGGTCAGGCACAAGGGTTGGATACATAGAGGGTTGTTTTACAATGGTTGGTGTAAATAGATAATAACGTACCAATAAAGCTAAAATAATGGCAATGATAATACAATAAATCCATTCTAGTATTTCCCTTACTTTTGGATTAACACGTAGCTCCATATCTTTTCCTCTTTCTTTTGACATTTCATTTTCTATTTCTATTATGCATTTTCTTTCTTGCTCTTGGTTGGAATACGAATAACCACTTCTGTTCCCTTTCCAACAACACTTTTGATATCAATGCTTCCACCATTTTGATCTAGGATTTCTTTGGCAATGGATAATCCCAATCCAGTACCTCCCATTTCACGCGTTCTTGACTTATCAACACGATAAAAACGTTCAAAAATACGGCTTAAATCATTTTCTGGGATACCAATACCATTATCAATAATTTTGATATAGGCATCATTGTAAACAAATCCCACATAGATTTTAATGTTGCCACCTTCTCCTGTATATTTGATACTATTGGTTAAAATATTGATAATAACTCGTTCGATTCCATATTTATCTGCATAAACCATTGGTACATTGGCCGTTACGAAACATTCAATTTGTAATTTCTTCTTTTGAATCTCTATATTCAATCCTTCTTGAATTTTCTTAACCAATTCACCCAAGTCGAATTCTGTTTTATCTGCTTTATTTTGTTTGTTGTCATATCTTGATAAGGTCAATAAATCACTAACCAATCTTGCCATTCTTCTAGCCTCAGAAGAAATGACTTTTAGGAATCTTTCTTGTACATCTTTTTCATAATCCCCTTCTAATAGAGTGTCTGCATACCCCATAATAGAAGTAATTGGTGTTTTTAATTCATGGGATACATCTGCCACAAATTCTTTTCGCATATTATCCAATTTAACATGTTCTGTAATATCCTGAATAACTGCGATAACACCTGCTGGTCGTTCATTTTCATCCTTAAAAGGAGCAAACAACATATTGACATAGCGATCTTGTAAATCCACTTTTTGTTCTGATGATGTCCAATTTTCTAAGTAAATGATTTTTTCAATATTGATATCAATTCCTATTTTTTTGAAAATTGTTTCAAAATTATTATCGTTTTCATCCAATTTTAACAATTTTCGAGAAGCTGGATTGATATGAATGATTTCTCCATTTAGATCAAAGGCAATAATACCATCTGTCATATGCAATAAAATTGTTTCAATCTGCTTTTTTTGCCTAGAAGCCTCATCCAATCTTTCATTTAATTGAATCGTCATATTGCGAAAAGCATTCACCAAATCCTGTATATCATTGCGTGGTTTTTCAAAGTTCATATTGCTCATATCTACTTTTTTCCCTTTTGCAATATCTTTTGCATTTTTGGTAAGGGTTTGAATTGGTGAACTTATAACTTTGGAAACAAAAATGATAGAAATGGCTGATATTCCAACAAAAACGCCAATAGCATATAAGGTTGTTTTTTGTATATTACTTGCTTCTTGTTCAATCATTTCACGATTACTGGTTTGTAATGCTTGATCAATATGTTCCAATTGATGAGAAAACAAACTGTCTCTTATACACATCTGACGCTGCCGACGATATGCAGTGTGTA
>CAMCHB010000062.1 GCA_945874585.1 uncultured Clostridium sp.
CCTCGGTCTCGTGGGCTCGGAGATGTGTATAAGAGACAGTAATCACACTCCAAGAAAGATATAGTTGAAAAATTCTTTTCCAATATTTAAGAATACCATCTTTTTCATTTCGCTGCATAACAAAATAAGCAGAAGTTATAAAAAAGAAAGGCACAGCACTTCGGATAATAGAATATAAAATATCTTGGAATATTGATGGCTCCATACTATCTACTATGTATGTGTGTATCGTCACAACACAAAGCGCCATCATAAATTTCATTAAGTCTATTGATTTATAATTATTGCTCATACTTTCTCTGTAAACAAACATTTTTAACATCAATATCCCATTGTTTTTTTTAACAATGGCACTTTCTTACAAACAAAGACTCCCAGAGTTGCAAGAACCATTTGAATAAAGAAAACAAGTGGGATAACATATATAGGATTACTAAAGCTTAATATTTTAATGACAAAAGTTCTTGCTACAACTAACACAAATCCCGTGAAAAGATAAAATTGAAGAGAATAGACCCCTACAAAAGCCAAAGCCCTACTAATAGATTTTGTGCTCTCTCTAAAATAATATCAGCGTATGTCCCAGTCTTGCCCACTAAGTCAAGTTGAATATCACCTAACTCTCCAGAGTTAGCCAACAGCTTGCAGGCATCAGCCAAATCGCCACATCCTTTCCAGTCACAGACTGTTCCTACAAAAAGTATCTGCTTACCATTTGTATCATGACTTTTAACAGAATTAGCAAGCCTCCATTTCTTATCATTAATAGGATTATATATCACCTTCATCCTATCATTTTCAATTCCAAGAAATCTATGGCTCCATTCCTTCAGTGAAGTACTGCACGAAGTAATATACCGAGCCTTCTTCATTACCTTCAGTTCTTTACATCCCTGCCTGAAATATTGCCAGTTGGCCTTAGACAATTTCTGCAGAGAGAAATGATAATGATCGAGAAGCATCGGAGTGTGCAATCGGGTGATTACAGGAATATCGATGTCATTGAGGAAATATCCCTCAGCACCATATTCAGGCACCTCAACGACATCAACATCTCCGAGACTTAAAATGATATCTCTGATTCTCTTGCGATAAGCATAGAACCTATAAAACATTCTAAACTTTTTCAGCAAAGATATCCCTTCCACCTGCGGAATCAGGAAATCACCACCCGAAAGTCTAATTACTCTCAACCCCTCATCATCCTCATCCGAAGACAATCGGGTATCATCAGAAGCAGCAATCACCGTCACACGATGCCCAGCATCGTGCAACCCATGTGTCACCTCTTTAATATATGAAGCAATACCCCCGCCCCGAAGAGACGGTGGATACTAACGACAAACAAAACAAATGTGCATAATGATTGATTAATTCATTTAATCTGCATTAAACTTAAAACCAATTTTATTTCCCAAATGTATTAATATCACAAGTAAAGGCATTAATCCATATTTCACCATAAGTGCAGGATATTTCATTTTATTTGAAAAACCATTAAAGTTTGTTGTTTTATATGCTTCTTTCACATCTTCCAATGACAAATATTGCCTTACAGCTTTTATACATTTAAAGATTGATAAATGAGCTCCACGAACGATAATTTCTAAAGCACCTATAACAACAGTACCATTGTATAATTGGAATATATCGATACCCTTTTCTTTCATATATAGTTTACGAAGCAGTCCTCTCTCCGTTACACCATTAATTTTATCTTTAACTAATTTTGGATGATTATTGATAGACCCAGTAAGCAATCCCTTATTCTTGATTATATAATTATAATAAACCTTATCCATCGTTGCTATAGATGAGGCATAAAGGAAAAAGAGAGAATCAAAGAGTCTATCCTCAAACATCGTGATTCCTTTTCGGAAACGTATATTATGATCCATTAGCACAGAACGTTTAAAAAAGAATCTCCAAACACCAGAAAATTCATTCTTCGACCAAATATCGCCATCTTTCCAATGGTTGATATGATCTTGCCCAAAACCAATAAACTTGGGAAGGTATTCTTTGATTATTTCTTGATTAGAAACATATACATGGGGCTTCTCAAACTTGTCATAATGGATGTTTCCTTGATCTTCATAAATGGTTTGGAATCCAAAATGTACTGCATCATAATTTCCTTCATGACATTTTTCCATCACCTCACCAAACATTCCTGGATTGATATAATCATCTGGATCCATAAAATAGACATACTCGCCTTTAGCTCGTTCCAAACCTTCGTTTCTTGCCTGCGAAAGCCCTTGGTTAGGAGTAGTTACTATTGTAAAATTAGACTTGCCCCCCCACTTTTCACATACCTCCAATAGATTATCTGGCGAACCATCATTGACGATAATCACCTCATAATCATCAAAATCTTGCCTCAGTATACTATCTACTGCACGCTCTATATATTGAGCGACATTATAACATGGCAAAATAACACTCAAAGAAACCGATTTCATATTTTTCTTCACTAGTGTATATTATTATATAAATCAGACTTAATCATTATTTTTACATAAATAAAAAAATCATATTTATTGAACTTCAACCTCATCTCACTCTTAAGAATACTATCAATTATAACTTCTTATATATGAAGTAATACTACCACTCCTGAGTCTATGGATATTTACGCCAAAAAATATGCATTTCTTTTAAAATCCCGTATATACCAATAGTGCAGGCGGATAAGCTACAATTTGCCATTCGGGTGCATAAACCCAAATTATTGAACTAAACTGATAATAAAACCAGACGATCATTGTACAAGCTATTAGTATAAGCCATAGATTTCTTCGTACAATCTTTGTCGATATATAAGGATAAACAAATGGCATAAAAGCTAATAACATCATAAAATAACGATATTGAGCCAAAGGTTTACTATACATTGATGCAACTGCCAAAAGTAATAATAAAGTTATATTTAAAATATATGCTTGCGCTTTATCTATAACAAGATTTCTTTTCAGCCACAATTGCCTAAACACAATTAAAAACATAGGTACTGCAATAACCAATACCTGAGACATTACCAATTGACCAGCAGAATCTGATTGTCCTTCTGACTCTGCAAAACGTTTCATACCATATCCTGCAACACCAGAATTATTTGATGATACATTTTCTGCCATTCTTGGACCATATAAAACAAAGCCAAGCAACATCATTGCAAGGAAAAGCATCCATTTCTTAGTCAATCGACCTCTTAAAGGTTTAAGTAACAAGAATGGAAGAAATAATCCAGTAGAAGCATGGGTTAATATTGAACACAAAGCAATCAACCATAATTTGATTGTCATTTTTCCCTTTTCTGCATAAGAACCAAGGACATACATCATGATTGCTTGTGCAAAAAACTGCTTTTGTATCTGCAAAGTATATTGGAAGAACAGGTAGAAAAAAGACAAAGTCAAAACTCCACAAACAATCGGATATTTCGGCATTTGTGCTTTACGGAACACCTTGTAAAGTCCCAGATATATCATAAGATATTCTACAAATGTATATAAAGCTGCAAATAAAGGATAATAACCAAAGGTTAGATAATAACCAAAATAATTATAGACACCATTCATAAATTCTCCTGAAATATTAACCTTTCCAGAATCAACAAAATAATCGGCACCATAAATATAAATAAGTGACTTTAAAAATCCAATAACAGGAACATTCATATATGCCACATAATAATTTACTTGATCTCCACTCGGTTGTTTTGTTGCATTAATTGAACCGAGATAAATGGCAATGCATGCCATCAGTAACAAATAATCACTATACTTAGGATGACTCTTTTTCCATACCACATACAGTATGAATGGCAATCCTATGATAGGTGGAAGAACCAAGAACAGACAAAAATATCCGAGTAAATATCCCCAATTAATTATTTCTTTATTATAACTTAAAGATTTATCCATTTTCTCTATTTATAAATGTAATACATGAATGCAAAACGAACTCTCTCTATATAATGATAAATTGCTGTCATCTTTTTTTTGATGGTAGATGAAGTATTCTCATCTAATTTACTTGCTATCATTTTCAATAAATTTATATGCAGCTCTGACTTTGGAAATTCCAACAAATGCCTTTTAATTAACATCATATCCTCAGTATAGTCTTTGTTGACTGCAGATACAGTACCCTCATATTTGCGATAGCCATAAACACAAGCATCCTTATATACATTTCTATCAGAATAGAGAAGATAATCTGCCACAAAAGCAGCATCTTCCATAAGTCTGCAATGAGGTATAAACTGAATATGATTCTTTACAATAATATCCTTTTGGAACAGACAAGTCCAGAGAAAATACTCTTTCATCAAAATCTTTTTGAAGAATTTCTCTGAATCCATCACCTTTCCATCATAGCGCCTGCGAATCACCTGTTTCTTATTGATAAACACTTGTTTTCCTTGTTCATCAATAGGCAAGAAATCTGACTTAACGAATGTAGCTTTGCTACTTTCCATTGCCTTAACTAAAATCATCAAGCCCTCGGGCATCACGATATCATCCGAATCAACGAAATAGATATAATCTCCATGAGCATGCTCTAAAGCTATATTACGAGCTATAGAAACTCCTTCATTTTTCTTAGAGATGATATGTATTCTGTTATCTCTTTTTTCATAAGACTTCAGTATTTCCATACTTCCATCTTTACTTCCATCATCTACCGCTATCAATTCCCAGTTCTGATAAGTCTGCCTTAAAATACTATACAAGCACTGAGGCAGGAATCTTTCTGCATTGAATACCGGTAAAATGATGGATACCATTTTATTCTGCATTATTAAAAATCTTTTACTAAACCAAATCTACGTAAAATACTACGATAAAATTCTATAGTAGGCAAACTATAACCTATTATTGACTTTATTCTTCTATTGATTTCTCGCATCCATCCCAAATAATCAGTTCGGTTTTCTTTATAAGGGAGTTTTTTACTGCCTAAAATTATATTACCCTCATGAAGGTTCAAAATAAACTGCAACCACTGATCAGCGATACTTTCATACGAGAAATTATTCTCCATCCATTGATAACACTCGTCAATATGATTATCTTCTGCTTGTAAAAGAAGAATTATATTTTTGCCTAAATCATCCGGGTTATCATATAGCATTCCCGTTTTATATACGGTATTTCTAAAACCTCCATAATCTTTGGTCGTGAGCATAGCACCCATGGCTTGCATTTCCAATGCTACCAAACAAAATGATTCTTTACCCATAGGATTTGGAACACCAACACGAGTCTTTTTCAAAACATCATTTTTCTCAACTCCCATTAATCCCCAAAATTTAACAGAAGGCAATATACGCTCCTTTATTTCCCCATCTTCTTCAAACTTTTCGGTAAGATATGGCATGAAACTGTTTTCGTAGGACTCTTCTGCTATTCCATATTTTCCGAGTTTTGAATTCCTATCATACAGGTTACCTGCTCCTATAACATTTAATTTTGCATCAGGAACTGCAGCCAATACAGTTTTCCATGCCTTTGCTATCAAGTGAAAACCTTTATAATAATCAATGCTACCTACTGATGTTACTTCATGAGGCCTATCTGAATAAGAAGGAAGAGAGCCTTTAATTGATTTTAGATAACCTAATGGGATTCCATTGTATATATATGTTGATTTTAAAAACAAATGATGATCTCTATACAGATTCATCTGCTCTTTGCTGACACACAGTACTACTGGAACATTTGCATCTTTATCAATAATATTCCTCTCTTTTCTATCAATTAAATTATGAGCCCAAACTATAATTTTAGTCTTAATAGAAGGATCTTTTTTCTTTTTTATCTGTAGGGCATTTGTCAACTCTATATAGCTATTTTTTTCGTATTTAAAAAGAATATAATCAGCATTCATTGACACAACATCCGTGATATCAGAAGCTGCAACAAAAGATATCCCCGGTATATCAATATTAGTGTTTTGAGCAGCAACATGAATCTGAAACTCCTTTTCTATGTTTTGACTTATGATTTTCCTTGAAAGCAAAAGAGCAGTGATTAATATCACATATTCTGTTCCTCCCAAACCAGGATTACCTTCTTCCAAACGACTATAATCTATATCTTTATAATTAGCATTTGGTAAATAAAAGAATATTTTCATTTTTGAATCTTTCCTAAAAAAATGAGACGTAAATATTTATTTA
>CAMCHB010000063.1 GCA_945874585.1 uncultured Clostridium sp.
TCTCAATTCTCTAGCTACAGGGCCAAATATACGTGTTCCTTTTGGATTTCCATCATCACGAATAATGACTGCTGCATTTTCATCAAATTTTAAATATGATCCATCAGCTCTTCTTGCACCTTTTTTTGTTCTAACGATAACAGCTTTAACAACTTCACCTTTTTTTACAACTCCTCCTGGTGTTGCATCTTTAACAGAAGCAATAATTAAATCACCAATCTGAGCATATTTTCTATGTGAACCACCTAAGCATCTAATACACATGATTTCTTTTGCACCAGTATTATCTGCTACTTTTAATCTTGATTGTTGTTGTACCATTGAAATATCCTCCTATTCTATCAAATTTTATTTTAATTCTGCTTTTTCTACTATTTCCACAACTCTCCATCTTTTATCTTTAGAAAGAGGTCTTGTTTCCATAACTTTAACTCTATCTCCTACTTTGCAAGCATTTTCTTCATCATGAGCTTTTAACTTGTAAGTTCTTTTCACGATTTTTCCATAAATCTTATGCTTAACATTAGTTTGAACTGATACGACTACTGTTTTATCCATTTTGTCAGATACAACGGTACCAATCATAACTTTACGAAGTTTTCTTTCAGCCATTGTCTATACTCCTTTCAAATTATTTTTGCAATTCCTTGATTTCTCTTTCTCTTAAAACTGTTTTTGCTCTTGCAATGTCTTTTTTTACCTGCTTGATTCTCATTGGATTGTCTAATCCATTGGTAGCCAAGCTGAATCTTAATTTAAATAATTCTGTTTTTAATTCTGCGATTTCTTTCTCTAAATCCGGTGAAGACATTTCTTTAATTTTATTTATCTTCATCATTATCACCACCAATATTTTCAATTTCTTTGCTTAGGAATTTACACTTTACAGGTAGTTTATGCATAGCTAAACGAAGTGCTTCTTTTGCTGTCTCCTCTGGTACACCAGCTATTTCAAACATAACTCTTCCAGGTTTTACAACAGCAACCCAATATTCTGGAGCTCCTTTACCTTTACCCATACGTGTTTCAGCAGGTTTCTTTGTGATTGGTTTATCTGGGAATATTTTGATCCAAACCTTTCCACCTCTCTTGATAAAACGAGTCATAGCAACACGAGCAGACTCTATCTGATTAGAAGTAATAAATCCTGCCTCTAACGCTTGTAATCCATATTCTCCATCTGAAACAGTATTTCCTCTTAAAGCTTTTCCTCTTACTCTACCTTTTTGCATTTTTCTATATTTACTTCTTTTTGGCATTATTGGCATTATTCTTCTCCTCCTTTCTCAGCTACTGTTTTACCACCAAGAACCTCTCCTTTATAGATCCAAACTTTTACGCCGATTTTTCCATAAGTTGTATTTGCTTCTGCAAATCCATAATCAATATCAGCTCTTAATGTTTGTAATGGAATGGTACCTTCTTTGTAAAATTCGGTTCTTGCCATATCAGCTCCACCTAATCTTCCTGATACAGATGTTTTGATACCTAAAGCTCCTGCTTTCATTGTTTTTTGCATAGCTTGTTTCATTGCACGTCTGAAAGATATTCTCTTTTCAAGTTGTAATGCAATATTTTCTGCTACTAATTGAGCATCTAAATCAATATTTTTAACTTCAACAATGTTTAAGTTAACATTTTTGTTAATCAATTTTTGTAATTCAGCTTTAATTTCTTCTGCAATGTTTCCACCTTTACCAATTACTAATCCTGGCTTAGCTGTATAAACACTAACTTTTACGAATTTAGCTGTTCTTTCAATTTCAATTTTTGATATTCCACTTGCATATAATTTCTTTTTAAGTAGTTGACGAATTTTATAATCTTCGACTAGATAATCACTAAAATGTTTTGAATCAGCATACCATTTAGAATCCCAATCTTTGATTATTCCAACTCTTAATCCATGTGGATGCATTTTTTGTCCCATGCTAAATGTTCCCCCTTACTTTTAATTATCTCTTTCTCTTAATTTAATTGTAATATGGCTTGTTCTTTTTCTGATTCTAACTGCTGATCCTTTTGCAGCAGGTCTTATTCTTTTTAATGTAGGTCCTTGGTTTGCATAGATTTCAGCCACATATAATTTACTAGCATTCATATTATGATTATTTTCAGCGTTTGCAATTGCTGATTTCAATAATTTCTCAATAATTTCTGAAGATGCTTTTGGCGTAAACTTTACAATTGATAAAGCTTCATTTGCATCTTTTCCTCTTATTAAATCTGCAACAATTTTTACTTTTCTACTAGAAATTCTAGCATGATTTAATACGGCTTTTGCCTCCATTACGTCTTCCACAATTATTCCCTCCTTGCTTTGTTATTTATTTTACCTTTGTTGTTTTATCTCCTACATGTCCTTTAAAAGTTCTAGTTGGAGCAAATTCTCCTAATTTATGTCCAATCATTTCTTCAGAAATGTATATAGGAACATGTTTTCTTCCATCATGAACTGCTATTGTATGTCCTACCATTTGTGGATAGATTGTAGAAGCTCTTGACCATGTTTTCAAAACTTCTTTTTTTCCACTCTCATTCATTGCTTCAATTCTCTTTAAAAGCTCTGGAGCAACAAATGGTTTCTTCTTGCTTGATCTTGACATTACTCATTTCCTCCTCTACTATTTATTTCTTCTCTTTACTATAAATTTATCAGATTGTTTATTCTTTTTTCTTGTCTTATAACCAAGAGCTGGTTTACCCCAAGGAGTTAATGGTCCAGGTCTTCCGACTGGAGCTTTTCCTTCACCACCACCATGTGGGTGATCAACTGGGTTCATAACAGATCCTCTTACAGTTGGGCGAATTCCCATATGTCTTTTTCTTCCGGCTTTACCGATTTTGATATTTTCATAATCTGAATTACCAACTGTTCCGATAGTTGCTCTACATTTTGCATAGATCAATCTCATTTCACCAGAAGGTAAACGTACATGAGCATATTTTCCTTCCTTAGCCATCAATTGAGCTTCTTGTCCAGCAGCTCTTACTAATTTACCACCTTGTCCAGGATTCAATTCAATGTTATGAATCATGGTACCAACTGGGATGTTTTCGATTGGTAAACAGTTTCCGACTTTGATATCAGAATTAGCTCCAGAAACAACTTTGTCTCCATCTTTTAATCCGATAGGAGCAAGGATATAAGCTCTTTCTCCATCTTCGTATTCAACTAATGCAATATTTGCACTTCTGTTAGGATCGTATTCAATTCCGATAACATTTGCGAACATATCATCCTTTGTACGCTTAAAATCAATGATTCTATATTTTTGTCTGTTTCCTCCACCTTGGTGTCTTACTGTGATTCTTCCATAAGAATTTCTTCCTGCTCTTTTATTCTTTTTAGCTAAAAGTTTTTTCTCAGGAGTTTTCTTTGTAATTTCTTCAAATGTAGAAACTGACATATTTCTCATAGAAGGTGTCATTGGTCTATAATGTTTAATTCCCATTTTTCTTTCTCTCCTTTAATATTTATTTTCCTAGTTTTTTCTAGATAATTGATTTTTAATCATTTCTAAACACCAGTAATTTCATCAATGCTTCCTTTGAATTTATTAGATACTTTTACTTCTTTACCACCTTTTCCAAGATATTTTGTATCTTGTGGGTCTGTATCAATAAATACAACGGCTTTTTTCCAGCTAGCTGTCATACCTTGATGATAACCAACTCTTTTTTTCTTTCCTTGTACATTGATTGTATTTACCTTTGTTACTTTTACATTAAATAATTTTTCAACAGCATCTGCTATTTGAACTTTTGTAGCTTTTTTAGCTACTTTAAAGGTATACTTTCCATCTTGCATCAATAAATTACTTTTTTCATTGATGATAGGCTTTAAAATAATGTCTTCTGGTTTCATTATGCGTACACCTCCTCTAACTTCTTAACAGTATCTTCTGTTAATACTAATTGATTGTATTTTAATAAATCAAATACATTGATTGTATTTATTAAAGATGTTTTTACACCTTCAATATTTCTTGCAGATTTTTGAACTGCCTCATCTTTTTCAGGCAATAAAATCAATGCTTTTCCTTCTACTTTTAAACCTTTTAAAGCATCAACCATTTGCTTTGTTTTGATATCTTTAAAACCAAATTTATCAACAACAACAAGCTGGTTTTCTAATACTTTTGAGCTTAATACAGAACGAATAGCAAGTCTTTTTTCCTTTTTATTGATTCTATATTTATAAGTTCTTGGTTTTGGTCCTAATGCAATACCACCTTTGATCCATTGTGGAGCACGAATACTTCCTTGTCTTGCTCTACCTGTTCCTTTTTGTCTCCATGGTTTTCTTCCACCACCACGAACTTCAGCTCTTGTCTTTGTACTTTGAGTACCTTGTCTTTGATTTGCAAGATAATTAACAAGAACTGTATGTACTAATTCTTCATTTGGTTCAATACCAAATACTTCTTCCTTTAATTCTAAAGATTTTACTTTTTTGCCTGTTACATCATATACATCTATTGTAGGCATTTCTTTTCCTCCTTTCTATCCTCTATTTTACGCTCTTTACAGAATCTTTAATTTTTAAAATGCTTCCTTTGTTTCCAGGTACACTACCTTTTACCAAAATAACATTTTTATCTAAATCAACTTTTACAACTTCAAGGTTTTGAATTGTAATAATATCAACGCCCATATGACCTGGTAATTTTTTACCTTTAAATACTCTTCCTGGTGTTGAAGTTGGTCCCATTGAACCTGGTCTTCTATGATACATAGATCCATGTCCCATAGGTCCTCTGCTTTGTCCATGACGTTTGATAACGCCTTGGAATCCTTTACCTTTTGAAATACCTTGAATGTCAACTTTATCTCCAGCTGTGAAAACATCAGCTTTCAATTCGTTTCCTACTTTTATATCTTCAACAGAATCTAATCGAAATTCTCTTAAATGTTTCTTTGGTTCTGCTTTTATCTTTTTAAATGTTCCTAGTTCTGGTTTGTTTAATTTCTTTTCTTTTACATCACCAAAACCTAATTTAACGGCATTATATCCGTCTTTTTCTGTTGTTTTTACTTGTACTACTGTACATGGTCCTGCTTGGATCACAGTTACTGGAATAACGGCACCTTTTTCGTTGAATATTTGTGTCATTCCAATTTTTTTACCTATGATAGCTTTCTTCATTTTCTTTCCTCCTAACTATTGGCTGATACCTAAGATACCAGCTTGGTTCATGCTGATTCGTGCGTGAATCATTATAATTTGATTTCAATATCTACACCAGCAGGTAAATCTAATTTCATAAGACTATCTACTGTTTTTTGTGATGGATAAAGAATATCAATAACTCTTTTATGCGTTCTCATTTCAAATTGCTCTCTAGCATCTTTATGCTTGTGAGGAGAACGTAAAATTGTTACAATTTCTTTCTTTGTTGGAAGTGGAATAGGTCCAGATACTTTTGCACCTGTTTTTTTAGCAGTATCTACTATTTTTTCAGCAGACTGATCTAAAACAACATAATCGTATCCTTTTAATCTAATTCTGATTTTGTCACTTCCTACTAACTTGTTTGATGTTGCCATGTATTTCCCTCCTTAATTAAATTTCAGGCAAGTTTTCAACGCATCCAGGTGTTTTGTAATAAGCAACTGTTACACCTAAGCATATGCTTAGGCTCGATACATCTATCAAACTTTCGCCCGGTCTAAGCCAAGACATACTCCACAGAAGTTCCCTCCGTAATAACGTAGCCACATTCTGCTTCATCGCAAATCTACACGCTTGATTATTATACTATCTTTTGCCAATTATGTCAATAAAAAACAAAAAAAAGCTAAGTATTTTTTTATACTTAGCTTCTGGCTCGATTAACGCACAAGTACGCAAACTCGAAACCTAAATATATTTCAATTTCATTTTAGTTATTTTTTATGGTTTTAATTTAACATAACTCTTTATATAAATCAAGTGGTTTTTTAATAATTATAATAGAGAATAACTTATAATATTTCTTTCTTTAAGGGTTCTACAATGTTACCGTTATATAAAACTTTCAATTCATGCAATGGCCTTGTCATACTTCTGTCTCTTATACACATCTCCGAGCCCACGAGACCGAGGCTGATCT
>CAMCHB010000064.1 GCA_945874585.1 uncultured Clostridium sp.
ATATAACTTGATGTATCATTGGTCACACAATATTCCTGCCAGACCGTATACATGGCTGCTTGAACAGCTATACAAATGATTAGTATATATAAGATTGGTTGTTTAAAAATCTCTTTTATTTTCACGATAAATTTCCCCTTTTATTCTACATTTTTCTTTTATGTATCTTAATTCAATTCATCATAAAAATATCATAAAAAAATGAAACTTTCAATTCTAAACCTTAAAAACGCAAAAATTTTCCATTTCATTTTATTTTTATGTTATAATGGATTACAAATGAAAAGGAGAATTTATGAAATTAGTCTATCAACAAAAAAATAATCAATATCAAACATTACGTCAGGCTCTCATACAGGAATTTCACTTATCCAATCGTATGCTCGTCAAACTAAAAAAAGCTAAGAAAATATATTTAAATGGACAGTTTACATACTTAGCAACACCTTTACAAGAAAATGATCTGATTGAAGCGGTTCTTGATTTTCCTGAAAAAAGTGAACAAATCTTGCCGAACCCCATACAATTGCATATTTTATATGAAGATGATGCATTTATTGCTATTGATAAGCCACCCCAAATGCCTGTTCATCCTTCGTTTCAGCATTTTACAGATACATTAGCCAATGGACTGCAATTTTATTACCAAGAAAATCATATTGAAACTAAAATACGCCCCATTAACCGATTGGATCGCAATACCAGTGGAATTGTTTTGTTTGCTAAAAATGAATATATACAAGAACAATGCATTCAACAAATGGCGAATCATCTATTTCAAAAAGAGTATATTGCCTTATTAGAAGGACATGTAGAGCCAAAAGAAGGACAAATTTGTGCCCCTATTGCAAGAAAAGCAGAGAGCATTATTGAAAGATGTGTGGATCCCAATGGAGATCCTGCTATCACAAAATATCAGGTATTAAAATATTATCCGACCTATACTTTAGTAAAAATTCAATTATTAACCGGAAGGACACATCAAATACGTGTCCATAGTCAATGGATTAAGCATCCTATTTTAGGAGATACCTTATATGGAAATGCGTCTCCTCTTATCGAGCGTCAAGCTTTGCATGCCATTGACTTGAGTTTCATACATCCCGTAACCAAAAACAAATTATCCATCCACGCTCCTGTTCCAGCAGATATTGAAAAATTATTATAAAAAAGCAATACCCTAATATAAAATAAGGTATTGCTTTTAAAGTAAATCTGTAAGCCGGGTTCTGTCATGAATAGCCATTTATCTAGAATATATATTGCTATATATTTCAAGCCACCTAACTCGAAAGACGGCGAGCAGCCTTAACCTTTCTTTTAAGGTGTTGCTCCAGATGGGGTTTACACAAATGATATATCACTATACCACTAGTGAGCTCTTACCTCACTTTTTCACCCTTACCAAATGAATGGCGGTTATTTTCTGTTGCACTTTCCTTAAGGTTACCCTCACTGGGCGTTACCCAGCATCATTGCTCTATGGAGCCCGGACTTTCCTCATACACTACTTTGAAATTTGTGCACGCGACTATTCAATTTACTCCTTTAATATTGTAAACTCTCTTGCGACAAAAGTCAATCACAATAAATTGATTTCTTCCATAAAATTTTTATATTTTATAAAGAATAAATCAGCATCTTTTAATTTTATGGAATTTTGCAATTCTTTTAAGCTTACATACGTCTTATTGACATGATAATTTTTTTGATGAATGAAATCCACATCCCCCATCACGTTTTGAAAAGAATCTTCTGCTTTTTGGACTTGATCACTGACAACATTCCAATCTTTTTTTTCTAGATTAGCATATGCCACTAAAATATGAGCTCTTGTTTCTTGTAGTTGAATCATCGTATTATTTTCTGAATAAGCTCGCATAAAGTTTGGAATCAATTGATACAAATCAGCTAACAATGTTAGCGAATCAGCTTTATTTTTTTCCTTAACGCGAAGAATCACGTCATCTAATTTTGTACTAAAATTCAAAATATCTTGATCTTTAGCTCCAATTTGATAAAGATCCAGAATGATAGAATTCCATGTACTATAGAAAATTTCTAAATCTGATTGTAGACCTGTCCAATTAACTTGGCTATGATCCTCCCCTAATATACGTTTTGACTTAATGGATGTGATTCGAATATTATTACTTTCACCTTCTGAAACTTCATTCTGATTAGAATTTTTCGACTCTTCCTGGCCCATCTTTTTAGAAGATGATTCCATGGAATTTCCCGAAATATTCGCACTAGACCCAGGATCTTTCACGACTTCCTCTGTTTTTGTGTAATAATTTTCAAAAGAAATGTTATTTAATTGATTACATAATGAAATTAGATTGACACTCATATAACTAATTTCTTGATTCACTTTATCTTTTAAATCCTTTTTCTCTCCTTTTTGGCAGCCAGTTAGTGTCAAGATACAGACTATCATCAGAAGAGATGTAACTAATTTTTTGCATTTCATTACATTCACCAATTATAGTATGAACACAATCTTTCTTTTTTATTCGTATAGAGTAAAAAAAATCAGATATAATAATAGAAAGTATCGATTTTAGGGAGGAAAAGTTTTTGAACGAGGTTTTTGTCAAATTATATAGTGTAAAGAAAAATGAAATTCCAACATTTTTATCTCATTATTTTAATCACCCGATTCAATTAGAAAATGAATTAGAATGGAGTCATCAATTTCAAAATCCAATCGAAATAGCAGATTTAATTAGTACCTTAATGGATAATAATGATCAATATGCTATTAGTGCATGGATCAGCTTAGATGAAGGTCTTTCGATTCAAGTAACAAACGATAATCTAGATAGTATTATTCGCTATTTATATGAACGTTATCCCTACTAATGCTCCAAAATAATGGTGACAGGGCCATCATTTTCCAATTCAATTTTCATGTCTGCTCCAAACTCACCGGTTGCCACATTAGAACAATTTGTTTTTTTGCAAGTTTCTACAAAATATTCATACAGCATTTTCGCTTTTGAAGGTTCTTCTGCTGGAGTAAAGCTTGGGCGATTACCATGGTGGCAATCGGCATATAAAGTAAATTGTGAAACAATAAGCAATTCACCACCAATATCTTGAATGGACTGATTCATTTTTCCATTTTGGTCTGAAAAGATACGCAATTGTACCAGTTTTTTTACGAGATACTCTACTTGTTCTTTGCTATCTCCTTTCCCTATTCCTAAAAAAACTAAAAATCCTTTTTGAATAGAGCCAATGGTCGTTCCATCTACTTTTACCTCTGCATGATTGACTCTTTGAATCACTAATTTCATGATTAACCTCCTATTTAAAAAACCTTCTTTTATAAACAAAAGAAGGTTCCATTTTTATTCCTTATCATTTGGCACTTGCATCAAATGAAGTACTGCTTTTTGAGGGGCTAAACCGTTGTACAAAATATCATAAGCACAGTTTACAATCGGCATACGAATTTGATGTTTTTGGGCTAATTGATATACGGTTCGAATATTATCCATACTTTCTATGGTCATACCAACTTCTTGTTTGGTTTCCTCAATGCTCTTTCCTTGTCCAATTAAAATTCCTGCTTTTCGGTTACGACTATATGGACTCATAGAAGTAACTAAAACATCTCCTAGTCCTGATAAACCATAAAATGTTTCTTTTTGAGCTCCCATAGCTACTCCTAGATTAGCAATTTCCGCTAATCCTCTTGTGATAAGGGCAGCTACTGTATTATCTCCTAATTGCAAAGCATTGGCAATACCAGCTGAAAATGCAATGATATTTTTGAAAGCTCCACCTAATGCAACTCCCTTGGTATCTTCTGATTCATAGATTTTCATCAGATCTGATTGTAATATTTCCCTGATTTCTTTTCGAATCTCTGCCTGTTGAGAGGCAATTACCAAAGTAGTCGGAATACCTCTTGCTACTTCTTCTGCATGACTTGGTCCAGACAAAATGCCATAATGTTTCTGGCCTGTTTCTTCTTCAAAAACCTCTCCCAAAGTCATTGAGGTAGATTCTTCAATCCCCTTTGAACAGATAATAACAGGTTGATTGGTTAAAAAAGTTTTATATCGTTTTAAATTTTCACGAAATGCTTTTGATGGTGTAATATGAAATACATAATCTGTATCTTGAATGGTCTCTTCAAAATCTGTATAAGCTGAAATATTTTGATTTAATGTAACACCATCTAAATATTTGCAATGTCTATTTTGATTGATGTTTTCGCATTCACTTGCTGTATAAGACCACATTTTAACCATGTGACCATTTTGTGATAAAGCAACCGCTAAGGCACAACCCCAGGTGCCACTTCCGATAATTGCAATCGTTTTCATAATGTAACTCCTTTATTTCTTAGGTTTTAATTTGTTTTCTTCACCCTTTAAAATTCTTTGGATGTTGCTTCTATGATTGTAAACAATAATTAAAGCAACTAAAATAGCAAAGAAAATATAGTTTCCTAATACAATATAGTGATTGGTTATGAATAAAGTTAGTACTGGAAACAAGATAGATGAAGCAATAGATCCAATGGATACTGTTTTGGTTAATAATATTAACACAATAGCAAATACAATACAAATTAAAGCAATTTGCCAGTTAATCACTAATAACACACCAATGGCTGTAGCGACCCCTTTTCCTCCCTTAAATTGAAAGAAGATTGGAAAAGTATGACCTAAAATAACTAAAATACCGGCAATTTGTACCAATAATGCTCTATCAGCTACGTGAAATAAATTGCCTAATAATACAGCAATTAGAACGGCTACAACGCCCTTTAAAATGTCACACACTAATGTTAGAGCAGCTATTTTGGTACCGGCAGTACGCAATACATTGGTACTACCTGCGTTTTTACTTCCTTTCGTTCGAACATCAAATCCAGCAAGTTTTTTTGTAAAAATGACTGAAAAGCTAATGCTTCCTAAGCAATAAGCTAGGATTCCTACAATTACATATAAAGCCATGTTTATTCCTCCTAATTTTTATTTTTTTCCCTTATGATTAGTCTAACAGGTGTTCCCTCCAAACCGAAAGTATTTCGAATTTGGTTAATAATATATCTTTGATAAGAAAAGTGAAATAAGTTCTTATCATTTACAAAGATAACAAAAGTTGGTGGTTTTGTAGATACTTGTGTTGCATATTGAATTTTTAATCTTTTTCCTTTATCCGTTGGTGGTTGCGTAATCGCAATTGCCTCATTGATAACTTCATTGATAGTAGCAGTAGAAACGCGCATAGCATTTTGATTGGCTACATGATTGATTAAATCAAATAATTTATGAACACGTTGCCCTGTTTTAGCTGAAATAAAGATGATTGGTGCATAATTCAAATAGGCTAATTTTTGATAAACATCCTTTTTAAATTTTTGCGTGGTTTGATTATCTTTTTCAATGCAATCCCATTTATTCACAACAATGATAATTCCTTTTCCAGCTTCATGAGCCTCCCCAGCTACTTTAGCGTCCTGTTCAGTAACTCCTTCTTGTGCATCAATCAATAGTAAACAAACATCTGCTCTTTCGATTGCTAGCAAAGTTCTCATCACACTATATTTTTCGATGGATTCTTTTACTTTACTCTTTTTTCGAATTCCAGCCGTATCAATAAAAATATATTGGCCAGATTCATTTTGATAAAAGGAATCAATAGCATCTCTTGTTGTACCAGCTACCTCGCTGACAATAGAACGGTTCTGTCCTAAAATACGATTCAAAAGAGATGATTTTCCTACATTTGGTTTTCCGATTAAAGCCACTTTTATAATTTCATTATCATCTGTTTCATCCTTCTTGTCCTTAATATGATTGTAAATTTCATCAAGGACATCCCCTATTCCAATGGCATTTGTACTGGAAACAGGAAAAGGAGTCCCAATTCCTAAATTATAAAATTCATATACCTCATGCTGATCTTTTTCGTAATTATCTGCTTTATTGCAAACCAATACAATTGGCTTTTTTGATTTTTTAAGCATAAAGGCAATTTCTTTATCGACAGCTGTTATACC
>CAMCHB010000065.1 GCA_945874585.1 uncultured Clostridium sp.
ATGCTATAACTGCCATCCTCTTTTTGATCAATGATCCATTTTTGTGCATCGGTTCCATTTTCTTCATATAACCATACATTTGTGCCAGGTGTACGACCACCATTTTGGACATCTAAAACTTTACCAGAGTTAATGTTGTAAATGGTATAAGTTCCACTTGATTGATGATAGACCAATTGAAATTGTTGCTGATAAGACTTCTCGCCAAACCATTCCCATAATTGTACATTGGCTCCATTTTCTCTTTTACCACAATCTACATCTAATGCTATATTATTTTGTGTAAACATTGTAATCTTATAAGTGCCTTCTTCAATGATTTTGTTATTTTTTTCTTTTGTCAAGGTGAATTTTTGTGTATCCCAGTTATTCCATTCATAAAGACTAACTTTTTTTCCGTTAACAGCATCACCATAAGAAACTTCAATACTTGAAAAATTGATTTTCGTATTCAAGCTATATGTTCCATTATCTTCCTTTTGAATAATCCATTTTTCATCATCTGTTCCTTGTTTTGTTTTTTGAATAATTTGTGCTCCATTTTGTGCCTTTAGGTTATCAATTGCCAAAACTTTGCCTGTATAAATAGACATAATTTCATAATAACCTTCTGCATCACAGGTAAATTTAAATTTTTGTTGGTCAGCATTCAAATAATCCCATAATTGAATTTTAGCGCCATCTTCTTTGGAACCATCGGTAATATCAAAAGCCGGTTTATTCTTTAAAATAGTCTCAATCTTATAAATGCCATTTGCAACAGATTGAGTAGGTTGTACGGTTCTTTTTTGTTGAAATGAAAAGTTTTGCTCTTTCGTGCCAGTTAATTGATTCATCACTAACTTTGCACCATCTCCGCGTCCTTTTAACTCAATTGCATAATCTCCTATTTTTGAAACAATTACATAATGTTGGTCACTTTTTCTTTTTAAGATCCATTTCTGAGTATCTTTATCCGTGTACTCTTCTTGTATCACACTACTTCCTATTACATTTTTCGTATCAGAAACCGTTAAGGCTTTTTCTGAATAAGCAGATACTATTTTATAATAACCATCTGTTAAATGTTCAACCGTGAATTTTTGTTGAAAAGCACCAAGATAAGACCATACTTGAAGAGGGTTTCCATTATCTTTTCGTCCATCGGTAATATCCCAGTATTGTGACTCATCTAGATGAGATTGAATCGCATAAAAACCATTGGCTACTTCAGATTGTATAGCTGTTCTAGTTGTAAATGTAAATCTTTGGGCTGTACTATAGTTTTGTGTATGCATTTGTAATTTTAATCCATTAACCGCATTAAAGTCTGCTATATCAATAACCATGGCTGTATTGGTTTTAGCATGAATACTGTAGCTGTCATCTGTTTCCTTTTGAATGATCCATTTTTCATCATCGGTTCCTTGGGCTACTTTTTGAATAATAGCCATTCCATTTTGGACATTTTTGTTTTGGGTTGCTAATACTTTTCCTGTATAAACAGATTTTATTTCATAAAAACCATTTTTATCTGCTGTGATATCAAATTTTTGTTGCTCTGCACTCAAATAATCCCACAATTGAATCTTAGCTCCACTTTGGAAAGAACCATCTGTAATGTCAAAAGATGGTTTATTCTTTAAAATAGTAGCAATTGAATAGGTACCATTGGCCAATTGTGTGTTATTTTCTAAATCTTGCACTGCTATATCATTCTTTGGTTCCGCTACAGTCGAATTATTGGTAATTTCTTGGGAAACATTTTCTGTTTGATGAACAGAATTATTTTCCTGATTTATCTCGTTCGAAGTAACATTTTCTATTTGGTTTCCAATGGAATTTTCAGTATTGCTGTTCGTAGCATTGGTTGGTATTTGATTTGTAACAGCATTTTCATTTTGCTCATCGTTTGTGCAATTTTGTTTGGTTTCATTGGTCTCATTTTCTGAAAGAATTTCATTTTGCGTATTTGGGTTATGGATTTGATTTTCCAAAGCATTAACCGCTAATACAACATGATAGTTACATAGCATAGCAAATGCCAATAAACTAATCATGATTTTTTTTATCCATTTCATTTTTATTTCACTCCTCTTTGTTAAACCTCTTCTAGCATTTTTAAAGTTGCTCGAATTAGTTTTCCAGCATAATCTCGGTTGACCACTTGTGTATGATTTTGAACTTCAGGAAGTTCCAATAACATAGCTCTTGTATTGGCAAGACTAATTGCCCAATTGATTAAATAGCCATTACCATATGTCCAAATATGCTTTGAGATGCCAAATTCATCACGGAAATAGCCTCCTAAGCCATTGTCTCCAATTGTTTCATTTAACCAACCATGGACATCAATCACCAAATTGCGACTGCCTTGATGATTTAAAATAAAATCACGTAGTTCTGAAGCTTCTGGTGCTTGAAATGGCTCTGTTCCAGTGTAATTTCTTCCTTTTCGAATAGAACTATAACCTACACTCCAGCATCGGTTCATATCAATTCCTTTATGGTTTGGTGCCCAGCTATATAAAGTGGTACGGCCTGGTCCATTATTGGTCCAACCATCGTATTGACCATCCGGATTTAAGTTTGGAAAAATATAGATGGTCCATTGATTTACCATATCCTCTGTCATATGGTTTCGTAAATAGTCTCTTAATTGGTCCGCCATGTAGGTGAGTTCTGCTCCATCATGATCATAAGAATCCTCAAAACCATGAATTGAAAATGTCATGAAAAGATGTTGAGAACCTTGTCCTATTTTTTCATAAGGTAAATCATATCCGCCCCAATTGGCTTGTCTCTTGCCAGAGGTTCCATAAATACCTTGTTGATCGAACTTTCGATAGCCTGGTACCAAACGAAATCTTTGTGCATTGTTTCCATTGTCCCACCACGTTTTGACATTGGTTCCATTGGCTGTACTAGCATCATTGACATCTAAACAATAGCCATTTTTCTTAGATACGAAACTATAATAATGTTCTCCTCTTTCCAGGATCATCCATAATTGATGATCGCCTCCATCGTAGCTATATTGTGCCACATTGCCACTTTCTTCTACTGTCAATACCTTTTTTGAATTTAGATTTCGAATCACATAATATTGATTGCTATAGGGTTCCACAACAAATCTTTCTTGGTTTTTGTTTTGAGGATCCCAAATTTGAACATTGGCTCCATCTGCATAAGAACCACAGTCAACATCTAGTACACGATCTTGACTTAATTTTGTTTCTATTTCAAAAGGACCATACTCCACTGCATTTACTAGCTGAAAAGAGAACTTTTGCTGTGTCACTTGCTTAGCATACCCTAGTTCGATATTAGCTCCATTTTGACTTGCATTTTGTGTTTGCAAATACAATTGATTTAATTTTGATACGATTTGGAAATAGCCATCTCCGCAATTGATCAAATACCAGTATTGTCCGTCTTGTTCTGCATTGTCTCCCTGTT
Organism: uncultured Clostridium sp.; assembly: GCA_945874585.1. GTDB lineage: Bacteria > Bacillota > Clostridia > TANB77 > CAG-508 > CAMCHB01. The sequence goes on from CAMCHB010000065.1 coordinate 3,439, forward strand.
CTACATTAGCTCCAATAAATGGAACTCCATACTGCACTTGCATGCATTTTGCTGAATGCATAGCCGTCATTTTATAATAATTTTCATTGGGGACACGTGTAATATGGAACTTTTGTTGTTGTACATCTCCCCTGTCCCATATTTGTATATTCACACCATTTGCGTAACCGGCTCCATTTACATCGACCACTTTAGCATTTGGTAAAGTAATATTGTAATAACCATCTGGAAGCGACGTATCTGCCTTTTCCCCTATATTTTCATCTACCAAAATAAAAGTATTGTGTTCTGATACTTCTCGATCGCCTAGTACCAAAGGTGTTCCATTGTTTCCATTTTCGACCGATAGACTCATATTGCCAACTTTTGATCGAAATTGATAACAGCTAGGATTTACTTCTTGCATCGTCCATAATTGTGTATCTAAATTTTGATCCTCTTGTTGTACAATAGTTGTTCCCAAACGTGTATCTGTGCTAGTAATCGTCAATGCTTTTCCAGAATTTTTAGATATAATTTTATAGTAGCCATTTTTTTCATATTGAAGTATAAATTTTTGTTGCAATTTGCTCATGTCTTGCCACAATTGAGCTTTAGCTCCATTCGTCTGTAACCCACAATCAATATCAAAAGATTGCAACACATTCATTTTTAGTAAGATTCTATAATCGCCACTTTCCAAAACTTTCTCACCTTTTGCTGGTCCTTCTTTTTGGAAAATAAATTGTTGAGCTGTTCTATCTCCATGGCAATCCCATGCTTGCAATTTTATACCATTTTGGCAATTCCAATCTGGAACATCCACATTCATCCCGCATTTGGATTGAATATTATAGCTGCCATTTTCTTGTTTTGGGAAACACCATAATTGTGTGTCATCATTTTTTTCGTCCTCTTGAACAATTTTAGCCCCCCATGCGGAACCATCTACCGTCAAATACTTTTTCGTTTTAACAGACTGAATTTTGTAGTAACCATCTGACGCATAAATAATGTTAAACTTTTGTTGGTTGGCATAAAGATTTTCCCATAGCTGAATTTGAGCACTATTTTGATCAGAACCATCTGTTATATCCCAGGCTATATTTTTATGAATAACAGATAAAAAGATATAGGTTCCTTCTTCTAATGTTTTTCCCTCTTCCATACTATCATTACTTTTAATAGCTGCATAAACAATATTGGATAATAAAACCATAACGATAAGATATATCATTAAACTTGTTTTTTTCATTGGTTTCCTCCATAATCAATTCTTTTTTTCTTTTTTCATCTTTTCTAATTGATAGGCTAAAAGTGCATTGGTTTGAATAAGCTTTGTCACTTGCTCATGTAATTTTGAAAAAGCCACGCTAATGTAAAATATAATTACAATGATAAGGAAAATGTAAATTAGGAATAAAGCATTGGTTGGTTCTTCAATATGCATGCCCTTAGAAAATTGGACGACAATGCTTGGAAATATCGCACACAATAAAGTAATTACCCCAAATAATAACCACATCAATGTATACTTAAATGCTAATTTCTTTTTCCTTGTAACTGATAATATAAAAATGCAAAAAATTACAGTACAAATAATTAAAATTGTTTGTAAAATTGGATTCAATTTTATACCTCCTTATCTTTGACAATGCATGCCAAAACAACTGCTAACCCCACTTTAACAGCATAATAAATAGATTTTAGTGGTGTGATAGAACTAATTCCACCCTCTCGTTGTTTCATTTCCATTGGTATTTCTTTTACTTTCAGTCCATTTTTGGCAATTAACGCATTGGTTTCTGGTTCTGGATAATCCACTGGATAACGTTTGCTAAATAGAGCAATTACCCTTCTGCCTGCTGCACGATAACCAGAAGTTGTATCCTTAATTACTTTATGCGTGAATATCTTAATTAACCACGCATATAAATTGATTCCCATACGTCTCATCCAAGTAGATTGAAATCCTTCTTTTTTGATAAATCGTGAGCCAATGACTAAATCATTTCCATTTTCAATCTCTTTGACCATTTCTTTGATATATTTTGGATCATGTTGTCCATCTGCGTCCATTTGAATGGCAACATCATAATTATTTTCATAAGCAAATTTGTAACCTGTTTGTACAGCTCCACCAATTCCTAAATTGACCGGTAAATTTACCACATTAAATTGATTTTTTTGGCAAATTTCTTTGGTGGCATCGGTTGAACAATCATTTATAATAACATAGTCTACATCTGGGTTGGTTTCTTTTAAATGTGTGACTGTTTTTTGAATACATTCTTCTTCATTATAGGCAGGTATAATAATAAGCACTTTCATAGTTCGTTTCCTTCTCCCTTCATTCTACTTTTTCTTCTTTATATTATCATAATAATTGTTTCACGTAAAGGGAAAAAAGACACTTCTTTAAATTTCCAAAAAAAAAACAAAACAAAGAAAATTCGAAAAATTTTGTTTGCTTTT
>CAMCHB010000066.1 GCA_945874585.1 uncultured Clostridium sp.
GGATTAACATGCACAATAACATCATGAATACGGTCGAGTTTCTTAATTTCTTTTTCGAGAGAATCTGCAATTTTATGACTTTGAAAAGTAGACAAATTACCATCTACACAGATTATAATAAAGATATTATATTGATAACCAACAGGAGAAGAATACAAATGACGAACGGATTGAATATCTGTATGAGCTTGTGCCAATTTCAATATTTCTTTTTTTGTGCTTTCATCAACAGATGTATCCATAAGGACATTGTAACTTTCCATGAAAATTCGAACTCCTGTGAAACCAATCCAAACAGAAATTAAAATACCAATAGCAGAGTCAACCCAAAACATACCATAAAGAGCAAAAATAGATGAAATTAAAGTACCAGTGGTTACAAAACAATCGTTACGGTGATCTTTGTAATTAGCCTCTAATAAGATGTTGTGCCCTTTTTTATCCAGCGATTTAACATATAAGAATAAACAAAATTTACAAACGATTGTAATCAAACAAGTAAAGATTAAGCACCAAGAAAAAGTAAGGTGACTTCCTTGGATAAGTGCTTGGATAGAATTGGTTAGCAACTTAATGGCAAGTAGAATCATGGTAATGCTAATAAACAAAGAAAATAGATATTCTGCTTTTCCATGACCAAAATTGTGATTTTCATCATCTGGTACACTGGCAATTTTATTACCTAAAAAAGTCATAAAAGAGGCAAAAATATCGGATGCACTATTGATACTATCGGCAATCATAGATTGACTTTTGGTTAAAATACCAACCGTTCCTTTTAAAATCAGCAAAAACAGATTAGCAAAAATGCCAAGCAGACCAGCCTTTTTAGCTGCTTGGAAACGACCTAATTGCTCCATAAATAAATCACTCCTTAAAAGATTTTTTCCATTATACCACAGAAACAAAAGAAAACCAGGACAAAATCATTAAATTTATCATATATCAGTTTTGTAAATTCTTGATAAATGGTTGAACAGACACAAGAGAAATGATAAAATAGGAAATATTAAAAAAGATAGGAGAAAGAAAAAATGAATTTACCCAATAAACTTACAATTATTCGAATATGTTTGGTTCCTTTAATGGTAATCATTCCATTATTGCCAATTCAGGGAGAATGGATACAAATACCAATTGCCTTTTGGCTTATTAACTTCATTTTTATATTGGCATCCATTACCGATAAATTAGATGGAAGCATTGCTCGTTCACGCAATCAGGTAACTACCTTTGGCAAATTTTTAGATCCATTGGCTGATAAAATTCTTGTTATTGCAGCAATGGTGCTTTTAGTAGAATATGATAAATTGCCATCTTGGATTCCTATTATCGTACTTGCTAGAGAATTTTTAGTATCTGGCTATCGTCTTATTGCAGTCGAAAAAGGCGGACAAGTTATCGCAGCCAGCGTATGGGGCAAACTAAAAACAGTTACCCAAATGATTGCTATTATTTTAGCTTATTTAGACGTTCATGCATTTGGAGCATTCCTTTCAGGAGGATTAACAGGATTTAGCCTAGTTCTAAACATAGTGGCTACAACCTTGATGTTTATTTCTGTTATCGCAACGATCTTTTCAGGATGGGATTACATGAAAAATGCGAAAGAGTTATTAAAAGACTAAATAGAAAGGGATGACTAGAACTGTGAATATAACAGAAGCTAAAAAAAGAGTACAGGAATTACGCGAGAAAACAAGCTATTATGCTAAAAAATATTACGATGAGGATAATCCAGCTGTTTCAGACTTTGAATACGATATGCTGATGAATGAATTGAAAAATTTAGAGAAACAGTTTCCAGAATTGGTTACCAAAGATTCCTTAACCCAAAAAGTAGGAGGAACCGTCAAAGAAGGATTTGCTAAAGTCACACATGAAGTGCCTTTGCAAAGCTTACAAGACATTTTCAATTTCGAAGAATTGCGAGCTTTTGATGAAAGAATGAAAAAGGCAGCAGCTGAATACCATTTGCCATTATCTTATGTGGTAGAAACCAAAATAGATGGATTATCTGTTAGCTTAGAATATAAAAAAGGTGAATTTTACCGTGGCGCTACTAGAGGAAATGGCCTGGTGGGAGAAGATGTAACCGATAATTTAAAAACAATTCCTCATATTCCAAATAAATTAACAGAGCCAATCGATATTACCGTTAGAGGCGAAGTGTTTATTGGAAAAAAAGAATTTGAAAAATTAAATGAAGAACGCGAAATCTTAGAAGAGCCTTTGTTTGCCAATGCACGAAATGCAGCAGCTGGTTCTTTACGTCAGTTAGATAGCCGTATTACCAAAAAAAGACCATTGGATATTTTCTGCTTTAATGTTCAAAAATCAGAAGACATTCATTTTACGTCCCATTATGAATCTTTGCAATACCTAAAAAAACTAGGCTTCAATGTCAACCCTGTATTAGATCCATGTCAGACCATAGAAGAAGCAATTGACAGCATTCAAAAAATTGGGGAAGACCGTGAAAAATTGACATTTGGAATTGATGGGGCTGTTATCAAGGTAGATAATCTAGAATTGCGTGAAAAAATTGGAACCACCTTTAAGGCACCAAAATGGGCAATAGCCTATAAATATCCACCAGAAAAGAAGAGAACTTTATTAAAAGATATCGTTTGCCAAGTCGGAAGAACAGGAGCTATCACACCAATGGCTATTTTAGAACCCGTAAAAGTGGCTGGCTCTACCATATCCAAAACAACCTTGCACAACGAAGATTTTATTCGCGAAAAAGACCTAAAAATTGGTGATACTGTTGTGATTCAAAAAGCAGGCGATGTCATTCCAGAAGTGGTAGAAGTGGTAAAATCTAAACGTGATGGAACACAAAAAGAATTTACCATGCCAACTGCATGCCCAGTGTGTGGAGGACCGGTTGTTCGTGAGGAAGGAGAGGCTGTATGGCGTTGCATTGGAATTGAATGTAGTGCTAAGCTATTGCGCAGTTTAGTTCATTTCGTATCCAAAGAATGCATGAATATCAAAGGACTTGGCTATGCCATCATCGAAGAATTGGTCAATCGTCAGCTAATTCATAATATTGCAGACATCTATTATCTAAAGCAAGAAGATATTGCTTCCTTAAAAAAGAATGGGACAAAATTTGCACAAAATTTGATGGATGCAATTGAAGCAAGCAAAAAGAATGATTTAAGTCGCTTAATCAATGCACTTGGTATCAGACATGTGGGAACAAAGTCAGCCAAGATACTGGCCAAACGATTCGAAAATATGGATCGTTTGATGCAGGCAACCAAAGAGCAGCTAGCCATGACAGAAGATATTGGAACGATTACAGCGATTAGTGTATATGAATTTTTCCACCAAGAGCAAACCATAGATTTAATGCAAAAATTGAAAAAAGCGGGTGTCAATATGGAACATTACGAAGAAAGAAAAGGAGACGATCGTTTTCAGGGAATGACCTTTGTCCTAACTGGAACATTGGAACATCATACAAGACAAGAGGCAAGCGAAATCATTGAACAATTGGGTGGCAAAACCTCTGGAACGGTTTCTAAAAAGACGAATTTTGTCTTGGCTGGAGAAGAAGCAGGTAGTAAGCTAACAAAAGCAGAAGACTTAGGAGTTCGTATTATTAGCGAGCAAGAATTTGAAGAAATGATAAAGTAGGGAAAAGTATGAAAGAATATCCATTTACACATTTTTGGAAAGATTTGGATGATGGGCTAGAAATATATTATACCTATATGGGAAAACGTTATTTAATATCCAAAATGGCCAAAAATTGTTATCGACAAGAACTAATTAAAAAAGAAAAGGAAAAATCACCACATCCTAAAATGACAGTATTGACTTTAAAAAGAGTCAAAGAGTTGTTTGAATTTATGGAAGATTTTGAATACAAAACAGGATTGCATTAAAAAAATGATGCGTAAAAAAGCCGGGTAATTAAGTCACAAAGCTTAAGTACCTGGCTTTTGAAAATAAGCTAAAAAATTCCAGCATAAAATTCGACAAAAAGTATTGCATAATTAAAATTCTAAAGATATAATGGAAACATGGAACAAGATGCAAAAAATAAAATAAGAAAAATATTTCGTTTTATCCTTGTTATCCTATGGATGGTAGTTGTATTTTGCTTTTCAGCGCAGGGAGGCGAAAAATCAAGCATAACAAGCAATACAGCAACAAAACAAATAATCAATGTATTGCCTTCCACCAAGCATTTAGCAGAACCACAAAAAACAGCTGTGGTGGCAAAAGTAAATCCTGTGTTACGAAAAATAGCACATTACACCATGTATACATTAGGTGGTATTCTAATTTTTGGCTGGTTAAGAACATATGCTATCGCACTTAGAACCAATGCTATGTATACAACCATATTAGGTATTCTATATGCAACATCTGATGAAATCCATCAATTATTTAGTGGTGGAAGAAGTGCACAATTGAGTGATGTTTGTTTAGACACACTGGGCGTTATAACAGGTTTACTACTATATATAGCAATGATAAAACTAAAAGATACAATCACACAAAAAAGAAGAAAAAAAATAGAGTAGAACAACAACGGAGGAAATTAAGATGAATGTGAACTTGAAAAGCAATGAAATAGCATTCGAAGAGGGTATTTTATCGATTCCGAAAGTAACCCGGTCATTATGAAAATAAAAGAAAAGCTTATTTAACGGTAAAAAGAGGCATGGATATAGTATTATCAATACTTGCTTTGGTGGTATTATCACCAGTTTTTTTACTAATTAGTGTGATGATTAAATTAGATTCAAAGGGAAAAGTTATTTTTAAACATAAGCGAATTGGTAAAAACGGAAAAGAGATATACATATATAAATTTAGAACAATGGTAGAAAATGCAGAAGATATGATACGAAATTTTACAGAAGAACAAAAGAAAGAATTTCAAGAAAATTATAAATTAGCAGATGATCCACGTATTACAAAAGTTGGAAAATTATTAAGAAAAACAAGTTTAGATGAATTACCACAATTGGTCAATATTTTAAAAGGAGATTTATCTATCATAGGACCTCGACCAATTGTACGAGAAGAATTGAAAAAATATGGAGAACGACAAGAAGAATTTTTAAGCATAACACCTGGACTAACAGGTTACTGGGCTGCCAATGGAAGAAGTTGTGTAGACTATGCCCAACGTATGGAAATGGAAATGTATTATGTACGAAACGTATCTTTCAAACTCGATGTCAAAATATTTTTTCAAACAGTAAAGTCTGTTGCTACAAGAAGAGGTGCTGTGTAAGAAGAAAGCTATGTATCAAAAAATCGACATAGCTTTTTTGCGTAAAAAGAAAGGAATAGAGTGGGATGTATAATTTGACAAACTACAGTGTGCTGATGAGTGTATATTATAAAGACAATCCAACATGGCTCCAAGAAGCAATTGAAATCATGCTAAATCAAACTATCAAAACAAATGACTTTATTATCGTTGAAGATGGAAAGCTAACGGATGAACTAGAAGATGTGGTAAAATTTTATGAAAAAAAATACAACGATATCGTAACAGTTTTAAGACTAAAAGAAAATAGAGGGCTTGGACCAGCATTAGCCTTTGGCATTCAGAAATGTAAAAATGAATTGATAGCAAGAATGGATTCAGATGATATATCAGTACCAGATAGATGCGAAAAACAATTGAATAAATATCGAGAAAAACCAGAATTAGATATAGTCGGTTCAAGTATTGCAGAATTCATAGATAATACAAATAATGTACAGGCATATAGAATTTTACCAGAAACTGATGAAGAAATAAAAAAGTTTGCTAGAAGAAGAAATCCTTTTGGACATCCATCTGTTATGCTAAAAAAATCAAAAATCTTAGAGGCAGGAAATTATCGTTC
>CAMCHB010000067.1 GCA_945874585.1 uncultured Clostridium sp.
TAAGCTTGTTGTTATTTACACTACCACTTACAATGTCACCATCTTGCCGAGCTTTCGCTTCTGCAGCATCAGCATCTTGACGAGCTTTCGCTTCGTTTTTGATATCCTGATTCAACTTCTTATCGTTTGATACCAAATCATCCATGCCTTTGTTAAGGTCACCGATTGTCAATTTCGTATCATAGATTTTTTCACCACATTGTGAAGTATGATTCATACCATCATAATGGGTAAAGTTCGGATCTTTAATACCGTCTTTGTCAGTAGATGTTGTGTACTTAACATTCCGATCAACACCAACATAACTGTCTGCATAAGTGTATGCAAAATTACCTACTGTCATTACCGTTGCCAAAACCATAGCTGTTAATTGTTTTTTGTTCATTTTTGTGTTAGTCATAATTTTTTCTCCTTTGTTGTCAAATAATATTGTGTTTGAAAAAAATTAAAAAATAGTGTGTAAAGCCTTAAATAACTATCCTCCTTTTCCCTCAATTTATACATATTGCTTTCGCAATATATGTATATTATACTAATTTTTTCTTGTTTTGTCAATAAATTACATAAATTATGTAATTTGTTGTAAATTTATTAAAAAGAAACAGGCTATTTATACCTGTTTCTTTTTAATCATCTTTTTTCTTTCTAATTCTCTTTTGAATGCTTTTAATCAATTCTTCTTGGGTAAATATTCCTTTTCCGTACTTTTCTTCTGATTCTTCATTTAAATCTCTTAGTTTTTCAGCATTGCTAACAATTTCTTCATATTGACTTGGAACTTCCTGTTTTTCAATACTACCTTTCATTTTACTTGCTTTTTTCATCAATTTTGTGATGTCTTTTACGTCAAATTTGCTTACTTGTTCCTCTACAATGTTTTCATTCATGCTGTCTAAAATTGCTTTGTTAACATCATTTCTATCGGTTTCATTCAAATCATCTACTGAGATTCTTGAAGAGTCTCCTGCTTGTACAGAATCCAATACTTCTTTCGTAGTGTTTTTCTGCGTGCCTTCTGGCTCTACATTACCAGCTGCTAATTGCTGTGCCTTCTCACGAATTGAAGCATCAATTTCAGATGAATAAGCTGGCTTCTTGGCTTGTTTTGCATTGGTTGGTTTTACCGCTTCTTGTAATTCTTCTGACAAGGTTTCTGATGTTTCTTCTTTGGTCTGCTGCTTTTGCATAATGACACAATAAGCTACTTTTAATGTGTTTTCTTGGCTGATTTCTTTCTGTGTTTTGTTTTCCTTTTGCTCTAATGTCTGTAATTTTGTTTTTATTTGATCTGACATGTTTTGTAGATTTTCCTGGCTCAACTCCAAATTACTATAACCAGAATCCTGTCCTTTTGCATTTTTCAAAATACTAGACATAACCTGAGCTCGAATATTTTCGTGGAATTGATTTCCAATTCGAATTTCATCGCTTTTATCTTCTCTTGTTCCTTCTCTTGCTAACATATTGCTAATTTGATCCAAATCGTTTGTACCCAAAATGTATTTTCCAGTTTGTTTTTGATAACTTTTTACCGCATTTTCAATATCTGCCTCTGGAATTGTCTTTTGAGATTCCATTATGTTTTGAAGCAATTGATTTTCGTGTATTTGCGCCATTTGCTCTTCCAGTGGAGTAGCACCTTCTTGATATCCCTTAAATTCTGTTTTTTGTAATTCATCCAATTGTCCTGCCATATTGCTTTCCACTGCTTTTGCTTTGTAAAAGTCTTCTACTTGGCCTAATTTTTCTTGATGGAAGATCTGTTCACTATCATATCTTTCATTGATGCTTCTTGCTATACCGATGGCATTAGCTGACATGAAATTCATCATATGGTAGGTTCCACGGCTAACTGGTGAATAGAAACGTTTCGTACCATTTGGCTTTTTATAACCTGTAATTGGTTTTCCAACAGCTACACGAACAGTTCTTGCTCCAACCAAAATCAATTCTACACCCAATCGTCCTGATTCGGCAAGCATAACAGGGAAACCAATAAAGGCTTTACCCATACCCCAAACAACGTTAACTCCTGTTCCAATTTCATCCTTTATCATTTCCTTTTTAGCTGCTAAGTCATCCAAATAAATTTGACGAATTTGATTATCTAGATCCATTAAATCTTTACTGTGACCATGAAGTGTTCCTACATCAATAACACCTGTTTTGGCTAAATGTGCTTTGTAACGTTCTGTATTATAAAGTACATAAGAATCTTTTACATAGTTAGATGCTTTTCTAAATGGCATAGCTATTTTTCTTCCTAAATAAGATTCTCGCATATCTTTGGTTGGATTTTTCCCAAATATAATTTTCAAAGGTTTGATTTCTCTTGAAAGTTGCAATAATAATGGTACACCAAATAGCTCTTTGAAAGAGGTTGTATTGGCATCTCCAAAATCCGCACCTGGTCCTGTCATCATTTTCATCATATTCTTTAAAATCTGCTCTGATTCAACCATAAAGCGGAAGAATAAAATGGTTAGCAGGATAGTCGCAAATATATAAGATTCTCCATTATTTGCATTGGTTGTTGCTTTCGTAATATCTACTGAAACAGCTGTAAATATTGTATATGTTAAAGCATGAATGGTTTGCATCATTACATTAAATGTATATTCTTGTGTCCAAATGGTTAATGAACCAGAACTTTTGCTTCCGTTTAATCGGTCAATTGCATATTTTGCTGCAATCAGTGGTGCTAAAATAATTAAAAGTACAATGATAAACAATCTCTTGAAATACATTATAGCAAATTTTATCATATAGTATACTAACATAACATACAAACAGGTAGCTAAAACACCAGTTGACATTTTGATTGACCAGGTTAATTCTCTGACTGTTTCGTACAGATTCAATGATTTTCCAATGCTCTTAAATATATCAATCAATGCTTGGTTTATTTGCATAACCAATATCATGAAGTACTGCATAAAGAATACGATAACAAAAGCAACCAGCCAATTAACAAACATACTTTTATACCTTGCTTTTTCTTCTGCCACTGTCGATATGGTACCTTTGATTCCTATGTAAATTAAAATAACTAGAAGTCCTATGATTGCAACTAAACGGAATGCATAATACCAATTAGCTACTAAAGATCTAATAATTGCCACTAAACTATCTTTTGATACTTGTTGTCCTCCTGCACTATTTCCTTCAAATACATTGGCATCAAATATAGGGACTTCATTATAGACAATTTTCTCTAATGTAATCGTCTTTTTCATATACGACGACATGTCTTTCATGATTTCGGTTACATCGGTTACTTGCTCTCCTGTTGCTGCATTGATATACTCACTTACTACAATTTGTACAATGTTAGCCCATCCTGTAATAGCCGCTCGAATTGGTAATATCAAAAAGCCTGTAATCCAATCAGCCATATCAGACAAACTCGGGAATGACCAATCATCTGTTTTGGCTTCTTCTGTTTTTTTGCTTCCTTTTAAAGTAGCAATTCCTTTGTAATACAATTTGTTGTACTCTTCATCTGAAAGAGCGGTTCCTTCTGGAAAAACTTCATTTTCATTTGTTAACTCACCAAAAAATCCAGTGATACCATCAATAGCGCTTTGAATTCCGTTAGCAATTCCACCAATCATTCCTCGATTTCCAGAATCACCAGTTCCTTGTAAATTTTCAACTACATCTGCACGCAATCGATAGGCATCTGTATAACATGGTATATTGTAGCCACTTCCATTTTTTTCTTCATATTGTTCTGGAGTTTCATAACTTAAACCACATAATCCTACTGTTCCACCTCCATCGCAATGAATTATCATTCCATTTCCGACATAAACCATAACATGATGAGAATTTCTTAAAATATCTCCTCTTTGTAATTCTCCTGTTACTCTCTCAAAATTTCCATCATCTTCTACTGCTTCACCAGATTGATTGCTTGGCCAAACAACTGCTGTTATCGGTGCATATCTAAACTGATCACCCGGCAATCCAGTTGATTGTACAACTACCATATTTACAAATCCAACACAATCCAATTCATATGCTCCTGTATCTGGCCACGGTTCCACACTTCGAATGCAATATGCTCTCGATTCATCATCTGTATTATAATGTACATCACCTGCATGTTTGTTGTAAAAATCAATTGCCCAGTTAGCAATATAATTTCCTGCTTCTTCTTGTGTCATAGCAAAACTATTAGAATGGAGTAATATACAAAGTGGTATTGCTAAAATTAAAATTCGAAACAAATTTTTTAAGACTTTCATCTAGTATATTACCCCCTTTCTTTAATCTACCAAATACATAATGTTGGTATTATCATAATAAATTCTTCCATTTACATATTGTTTTAAATCAAATGTTTCATTTCCCTCTAATATAATATTGGTTTCTTTTGTATTGATGTTGTATCGATAAATTCCCTGATTACGGATACTATAGGCTATATTTTCATTGTTTAGCCATACAATACTATCATATTTTTCAGGTAAATTAGAATCTAATACATAGGTAAATTCCATATTATCGTAATAGATTTTGTTGCTAGCATAATCTTTTATCTGGAATGTATCATTTCCTTCTAATAATGTCTTTGTCTCTCTGGTAGTAGCATCGTATATATAAATTCCCTTGTTTTTTATGCTATAAATCAATTTCGTATCATCTAGCCACAAATAAGAATTAACTTTTGTTTCAATTTCAGAATCTGGATATTGATTATCGCTAGAAATAATATAAATCTCTAAATTTCCATTTCTTACATTTTTTTGATAAACCACAAATTTATTGCTCGTTCTTTCATAATTTATTGTTTTATCTCCAATTCCTTCTTCCCTATTTTTTTTATACAATTGTGCATTAAAATTAAATGTATCAACTATAAATTTCCTATTCAATAAAGAAGATGCTTTTCTTTGTTCATTCTGAAAAATCATATTTTGGTTATTATAGTACGTATACTTTGGCAAATTGTCTTTTTGCTCTATTAAATCTTTTAAATACGAACCATTGTAATTACTGTAAAATGTAACCCCATTGTCTTGGTCTACATTGATTTTTATATCAATTCCTTTTAAGGTATAGGTTAAATGCAAATACTTTGAATCATAGTCGTAACTGGTATAATCTGGCCATAAATCTGTCAATTGATTGATAAAACTTTTTACATCAGCATCCTCTCGGAATTTGTTTAGTAATGTTAAAAATTGTTGTTCATCATTCATGTTTTCATTACAATATATTGAAATGTGATCTGACCAGAAAAAAACATATAAATTGTAACTGGCATATCCAATAAATCCTGAAGCACCACCACTACCAAATGCTGGTGTACCCAATTGATTTTGTACCTCTTCCAAACTGGTTCCAACTTTTATATCATTGACTACTGGTTCTTTGTATTGTTCCATAAAATCAATGTTGAAAATGGTCGTAGCACTTTTTTTAACACGATATCCTTCATCAAAATAAATTTCATAATCATCTAATGTGCTTTCTTGTGTTCCTAATTTTACCTTAGTTGTATTCCAGTGATTGTTGATAATTTCTTGTAAGATTTTAGAATTAACCGTAATTCTTGTAGTTGCTGCGGTTTGGTATTTTTCCAATTCTTTTATGGTATCTTCTTCTCCAAAATAGTTTTCTTTTCCATTGATGTAGATTTTTTTGATTTTCTTGTTATCCGAATCTCCCACCACAGCAATAACAATACTTTTGCTATCATCGATTAAGCGAATATTTTGATAGCCTGTTACTTGTGCAAATAATACGCTGTCTCTTATACACATCTGACGCTGCCGACGATATGCAGTGTGTAG
>CAMCHB010000068.1 GCA_945874585.1 uncultured Clostridium sp.
ATAAGAGACAGGGATTGGTCTGAATTGCTAATTAAAAATCATTCACAACCTTATGTAAAGTTCATATTATATAAAAGAGAAGTCCTAATAAAATTACATTTTATAGGTAAAATAATAGGGTTTCAAGGAGGAACTTTACGTGAGTATTAATAGTACGACACAAATTGCTATTGGTTTATTAGTACCTTTTATAGGAACAACACTACGGTTCTGCTTTAGTATTTTTGTTAAAGAAAGAGATTAAACCGATAATACAAAAATTATTACTTGGATTTGCTGCAGGAGTAATGATAGCCGCTTCTGTATGGTCACTTCTAATTCCAGCAATAGAAATGGCAGAAACTCAAGGAAAACCTGCGTGGTTACCCGCTTCTGTTGGGTTTATGATAGGAATTGTAACATTAATTGGTGTAAATAATCTGGCAGAAAAAATAGAAAAAAGAAACAATAAGAAAAACGAATGTGTTATTTGTGATGATATCGAAAATTTATTAGACGCAGAAGAAAATAACGAAAAAGTTGTAATAAAGAATAAAGGAAAGTTAACCATCAAAGAAAAAGTAAAGAGTACTACAATGCTAATGCTTGCAGTAACACTACATAACATTCCGGAAGGAATGGCGGTCGGGGTTGCGTTTGCAGGACTATTCTCACAAAATACAGGAATAACACTCGCAGAAGCATTTGCGTTAGCTATTGGAATAGCGATACAAAATATACCAGAAGGGGCAATTATATCAATGCCACTTCATAGCTCTGGAAAAAGTAAATTTAAGTCATTCTTAGGAGGTACTTTATCTGGAATAGTAGAACCAATTGGGGCAATAATAACCATTGCATTAACGAGGATTGTAGTGCCAATTTTACCATATTTTCTATCATTTGCAGCAGGAGCAATGATTTACGTAGTATCATCTGAGCTAATACCTGAAGCACAAGCTGAAAAAAAATCAAATTTAGTGACTATTAGCGTAGGCATAGGCTTTGTAATAATGATGCTTTTGGATGTAGCGTTAGGATAGTAATTGACATAATAATTTACGGATGATATAATAAAATAGTTTCCTATCGCAGTACTCTCTGCACAAGAGTACGGTATACACAATTTGAATAAAGAGTATAAGAAAGGGGAGTCGTATATGACTCGGAAACTTTTTACCACATTAGTGACGGTATTGGCTATGGTGCTATTATTGGGGACCGTTGCGAATGCTGAAACTACAAGGCCTGTAATTTTGGTCGATGAGAGTTATTCTTCGAGCTATTTTTCCTATGAGCCGTTTGTTACGGGATATTTGGATAATGTTTATGCAGAAGTCATCAAGTTTGGCAATGGCTCTAAGACAATGCTCTACGACCAGGTGCAACAGGCAATAGATGAAGGATATACTAACATCTATATCATTAGCGATTGCTGGAATACAGCAGGAAGTGACGGTGTTAGGCAAAATAATGCTGGGATTACTCTTCTCACTCCATACTTTGAATCTGATAAGGTAGATATGCATCTTTATCAAGTTGCAAGAAAGCTTAATAGCTCTGTTCCTTTGAAGGTTTATTATTGGAATGAGTGGCCTGAAATGAAAAAAATGGCGAGGTTAGAGCCTGAAACAGATCCTGATGAAGATCCGATGTATCGTTCTACAAAAATTGATGAAGATGTAATGGAACATCTGGATATTCTGGCAGACGAAAAGGATGTCGCTAAGACAGCGAATACTATCAATAATGAAATTTTGGATGCTTTAGAAAATCAGCATGAAGTTTATGTGCTTGGAGCCTGTTCTAATAGTAATAGTGAGTTTCAAAAGGAAGTGATCGAAAAAGTATATGTTCCGGCAAGTAATCAAGTTATAATTACTGAAGTAGCAACTGAAAGTAATGAATTTCTGAATTCTAATGGTAACTTTACGGGAGATGTAGTTAGTGCGATTAATGGCGCTTTGAAAAAAGCTTCACCAAAAGCCAATATTTGTCTATTGTCGGATTTACAATATAATAGCGAAGTTGTGCTCAATAAAGAAAGTAGTAAGAACTTTGAAGGAACTATAACGATTGTTTACTATCCGAACGATAAGCTTGACATTAGTAAGAAATTCGTTCAAGAGTTACAGAGACAATTGCCGAAGGCTACACTGAAAATTTGTTAAAAATATAGCAAGAAATCCCTACATGGTGTGCAGACCGTGTAGGGATTTCTCTATTATGTATACAATCCAAAGCAAGATTGACATAATACAGATAAAGTGGTATATATTTGCAGAGCAGGTTTGCGAATATAAGGAGATTCACCACGCTAAGTTGGGTAAAAACACCGATATCGTGAGTGCACTTGACCATGCACTTGACGTGGTGGACAACGAAGCACACCTGTACCTGTTGACTGACTTGCTGCACAATAGCAGAAGGAAGTTTGATGAGGGGTGGACCCACAGAGACTTCCATGGGGTGGTAACGGTAGTGTATTACCCTAATGGTTATAGGGAAAATGCCGAGGCTTTCGTCCAACGGATGAAAGAGGCAATGCCGGAGGCAAAGATTGAGGTTTGCTAAAAGGCAGACTAAAATCGAAATTCTTGGTCGATAGGCCCAAACTCTTGTGTAGTGTGCAGACTACATGAGAGTTTTTTTAAAATTTAGAAAATATAAGAGCTTCTGATTGACGTGAAACGCTCAAAATAGTATAATTATAGGTAGATTTTTAGAAAAGGAACGAAAATGTTTACTGTTAGATTAGAAAATATAAAAATTAGGCAAGATTTATCGAATGATGAGGTCGCAAAAATTGCCTATACAAAATTTAATATTCCGCAGGAAAGTGTAACAGACTATAAAATTGTAAAAAAGTCGATTGATGCAAGGGATAAGAATGATATTTTTTACAATTATTCTATTGTTGTTCTCTTGAAGGAAAATTTTAAAGTTAGCAAGTTATTGAAAAACAAAAATGCTAGCTTAATTGAGCAAGAACAAAAACAGAAAACAGTATTGCACAATGCTTTAAAAGCCTATAATAGACCAGTTATAATTGGAGCCGGTCCTGCTGGACTATTTTGTGCACTTACTCTTATCGAGAATGGAATTAAGCCGATAATTGTAGAGCAAGGTAAAACTGTAGAAGAAAGACAGAAAGATGTTGAATTATTTTTGAAAGAGCGTATATTGAACACTTGTTCGAATGTGCAGTTTGGCGAAGGTGGAGCAGGAACTTTTTCTGATGGAAAGCTTACAACAAATTTACATAGTTCGCTATGCAAAGATGTAATAGATACATTTGTTAAGTTTGGAGCACCAGAAGAAATTTCGTATATAAATAAGCCACACATTGGAACAGATAATTTAGTAAAAATAGTTGCGAACATTAGAAAATATATAGAAAATAATGGTGGCAAATTTATGTTTGGTGCCAAAGCTGTAGATTTTGAAATTGAGAATAATCAAGTAAAATCTGTTATAGTTAGTAGAATACAGGAAAGTACAACTATTGATAAAATAGAAACTGACACAGTAGTTCTTGCAATAGGTCATAGTTCAAGAGATATGTTCAAGAAGCTATATGAAAAACATGTAGAAATGGAGAAAAAGAATTTTTCTGTTGGTGTTAGAATAGAGCACAAGCAACAGATGATAAATGAGTCTCAATATGGGAAAAATCCTAAATTAAAGTTACCACCTGCAGAATATAAGCTTGCATACCACGGAGAAGATAGATCGTGCTATACGTTTTGTATGTGTCCAGGTGGAACAGTAATGGCTTCTTCTAGTGAAGAAGGTACTATTGTAACAAATGGAATGAGTACATTTGCAAGAGATGGAGAAAATGCTAACAGTGCAGTCTTGGTAAATATTACACCAGAAGATTTTAAGGGAGATTCTCCTTTAGAAGGAATGTACTTTCAACAAGAACTTGAAGAAAAAGCATTCAAACTTGGCGGAAGCAATTACAATGCTCCAATACAGAGGGTAGAAGACTTCTTAAATGATAAGAAATCTACTTTTATAGGAGAAGTTAAGCCAACATATAAACCAGGCGTGACTCTTGCAAATTTACAAGAAATCTTACCGGATTTTGTGACTAAGACTTTAAAAGAAGGATTAATATATTTTGATAAGAAAATAGCAGGTTTTGCAAGTGCTGATGCAATATTGACAGGAGTAGAAACAAGAAGTTCATCTCCTGTTACGATAAAAAGAAATGAACAAAAGATGGCAAGTGTGCAAGGTATATACCCTTGTGGAGAAGGTGCTGGATATGCAGGCGGAATAATGTCTGCAGCAGTAGACGGAATAAAAGTAGCAAATGCAATTCTCGCCCAATAGGGACGCCCCTTTTTGGGCGAACTTATAGAAAATCCAATTTTATTTTATAAAATTTCGGTATGTATTATTAGCAGTAGCTCATTTGAACTACTCAAAAAGCAAATTTGGCAATGATTTTAAAGTTGGTATTATATTACGAAAGGATGAAAATATGAAAAAAGTTTTACTAGGTATGAGTGGTGGTGTTGATAGTAGTGTTTCTGCCATTCTGTTAAAAGAGCAAGGATATGATGTAATTGGAATAACATTAGAACTATTTGGCGGTACTTGTTGCAATACTGATGCGATTGTTGGCGCTAAGCAAATATGCAATTCTATTGGAATACCACATATAACATATAATTTAAAAGAAGAGTTTCAGTGCAAGGTTATTAATAATTTTATAGATGAATATTCTAACCAGAGAACTCCAAACCCATGTATAGAATGTAATAAATATATGAAGTTTGGAGCAATGTATGAAAAGGCGAAAGAGCTTGGCTGTGATTATATTGCAACAGGGCACTATGCCAAAATGGAATATTCTGACGAATATGGAAAGTATGTTTTAAGAAAAGCCAAAAATTTAAGTAAGGATCAAAGCTATGTTTTGTATAATATGCCAAAACAGTTGCTTGGAAAAGTATTATTCCCATTAGGTGATTTCGAGTCTAAAGAAGATGTAAGAAAAATTGCAAAAGAGCATAATTTATCTGTTGCAAGCAAGCCTGATAGTGAGGATATCTGCTTTATTCCAGACGGAAATTATAAAAAATTTTTAGAGCAAAATTCTAGTATAGTTCCTAAAGAAGGGAATATTGTAAATAGAAAAGGCGAAATTTTAGGAAGACATACTGGACTTTACAATTATACAATAGGACAAAGAAAAGGACTTGGCATTTCATATAAGGCTCCACTATTTGTAATAGGATTTAACAAAGAAAGAAATGAAGTAATAGTTGGCGAGCAACAAGAACTTTACAGAAAAGAAATGAAGGTAAACGAAGTAAACTTATTGCTTATGGATAAAATAGAAAGGACTCTAGACGTAACAGTAAAAATAAGATATGCTAGCAAGCCTGCTGAAGCAATAATAAATCAGACAGAAGCGGGAAACATACAGGTTATATTTAAAGAACCTCAACGTGGAATTACACCTGGCCAATCTGCTGTATTCTACATAGGAGATGTAGTTGTTGGCGGAGGAAAAATTCAAGACTAGATTTTACCGACTAAACACAGAAAAGACATAAATTTGCTATATTATTAGATTTATTCAGAAAACAAATAATATTCTCGCTCAAAAAGGGGCGTCCCTAATGGGCGAAGGTTATTGAAAGAATGAGAAAGGAATGAATTTATTATAAGAATAGCAGAGTATGAGGGGCTAGAAGCGGAAATTAATATAAATAATGAAAAGTTTAAAGATTTAATGTATATATATG
>CAMCHB010000069.1 GCA_945874585.1 uncultured Clostridium sp.
ACCTAATATTTGTTTTTCCTATAAAATCAATGGTTTGAATTTTCTCTAGTTTTTTGTGAAATTCCAGTTGCTATGCCACATGCAAATCCAACCACAATTAGGCATACAATTATAATTGTACTTATATTTTTTCGTTTACCAGTCAGTTTTTTCATCCCTAATTCTCCCTAGACATTTACTTTTTTCATTATGAAACTGCATTATTGGTTTTCTTATCCCTCATAATCTGCTTGCTATATCTGTCCTCCTCACTAAAAATACACCCGCAATATTTTTGCATATACAATCCCAAATCATGTGCCTTTTGATGACCCTCCCAAAAGCCAACACGAAAATCACGATATAGAAAGGATATCCCATATTCGAGACTTAGCTTTTCCATTTCATGTTTGATAAAATCATGATTTTGATAAATGCTATACAAAAGTGTGGTTGTAACAGTATCATATCCATGTTCTTTAGCATATGCAAAAGTTTTTCGTAATCGAATAGGATAGCAATAATTTACACATCTTGCCTTTAAATCTTTTACCGCTTCTCTGCAAAAATTGTCCAATCCATAATCCTCTTTGAAAACAGCTTTCACCCCAATGGATTTTGTATATTCTTTTAAACAATCACGTCTTGCTTGATACTCTTTATATGGGTGAATATTGGGATTATACCAATATACCGTAGGTTCTATGCCCTCTTCTCTTAATGTATCAATACAATAAACACTACAAGGTGCACAACAAGTATGCATACATAATTTCATCGTTTTCTCCTCCTTAATCCTGATATGGAATGCCCAAATGCTGATAAGCCAAAGGCGTTGCTACTCTTCCTCTTGGTGTTCTTGCAATAAATCCTATTTGCATTAAATATGGTTCATACACATCTTCAATTGTTTCCACTTCCTCACCAATCGTTGCAGCTAACGTTTCAATGCCAACTGGTCTTCCCCCATATTTCAAAACAATGGTCTCCAAGATTTTTCGATCAATATTATCCAATCCTAATTCATCAATTTCTAATTTGGCTAAAGCGGTTCGTGCAATCTTCAAATCGATATTTCCATTTCCTAGTACTAAAGCATAATCTCCAACACGCTTTAATAAACGGTTAGCAATTCTTGGTGTTCCACGTGAACGTTTTGCAATTTCGACAGCGCCTTCTTCATCAATTTGTACTTCCATAATATGAGCGGAACGTTTCACAATTGTTGTTAAATCTTCTACATTATACAATTCCAAACGACATACAATACCGAAACGATCACGAAGTGGCGTTGATAAAGAACCTGCTCGTGTTGTAGCTCCGATTAACGTAAATCTTGGTAAATCCAAGCGAATAGAACGTGCACTTGGTCCTTTCCCGATGATAATATCTAGACTGTAATCTTCAAGCGCTGGATACAAAATTTCTTCAATACTACGGTTAATGCGGTGTATTTCATCTATGAATAAAACGTCATTTTCGGATAAATTCGTTAATAAAGCTGCTAAATCTCCTGGCTTTTCAATAGCTGGTCCTGAAGTAATACGAATATTAGCATTCATTTCAGTTGCAATAATATTGGATAAAGTCGTTTTACCTAATCCAGGAGGGCCATATAATAGCACATGATCCAATGATTTTCCTCTCTTTTTAGCAGCTTCTATATAAACTTTCATGCTTTCTTTTACTTTGTTTTGACCAATGTATTCTTGTAAATTTTTTGGTCGTAAAGAATTTTCTGAAACAGCTTCTTCTTCATTCATTATATTTGGTATTACAATGTTTTCATTCTCGTCCACAATTTTCCCATCCTTCTATTTTTTTCTTATTATATCAGTCAACCTCGTTTTTTTCAATAAAAAGCCCCCCTTCCTTGCTAAACTTTTTTAACAAGAAAAAGGGGACTTTGCAATTGATTAAGATTGCCATCTTAGAACACGTATATCACGATATGTATTTAATACTTTTAAATATTTTTGGTATTCATCTTCCCAAAGCATATCAGGTACTTTGTTAAAAGCCGTAAATACTTTATCTGCTTCTTTTAAAAACATTAACTGCTCCATTGGTGTTAATTTCTCATAACGTTGTGCAAAATTATATAATTTATCTAACATATCATTTGCCTTTATAAATGATATAAAATCCTTTACATTGAGTCCTGCTAGTTTGATTTGCATAACCGCAAATGCAATTAACCCAAATATTATAAGCAATAACAAATAAATGGCTACCACGAGCATATTAACACCTCTTTCCTATGTATTTTCTCTCGTATTTTTGATTATAGCATATCTGCTGTTTTTTATCAAATTTGGCAAATTCCGTTATTTAAATATTATCCGCCAAATCTTCATATTCGCTGGTTAAAGCATCTGTTGCAAACACAATATGATCTTGTTCAATTTTCCATTGATTTTTATTCTCAATTAAAAAGTCAATAATGTTTTCTGAATTATTTAACAAAGAAACGATTTCATTTATCGCATTATCAATGGTCTTATCTTTTCTTTCATTTTCTAAATCTCCTATCATTTCTTTTTGATATAATTCAACATAATAGGCATCTAGATTTTTGCCATCCAAGTAAGAATCTGCTTTCTCTTCTGATAAAAAATCATAATATTTATTTTTATCATTGTCTAATTTTTGCTTTGTTTCTTCTAAATAAGCCTTTGTTTTAGTAAAATCTGGCCCGTCTTCCTTGTAATTTTCTACAGTCAAAGACTTGGTAATAGTATCATCGTTCATAATTTGAATCATTTCCTCCATATTATCCAAGGAATCTGACATATATTGCTTGAACGCTTTTTCTACAATTCCATAGTCTCCCTTTGTAACAGTTCTTTTTAATTTTGCTCGAATTTGATCCATGTTCATATCGGTTTGATTGGTCATTTCAATAATTTCATCAGCCTCTTTTAGTAATTTGTCTTCCTGTCTAACATCTAGTATCACAAAAAAAGCAAGAATAATTAGAACAATCGCTACCACAACTCCGACACCAATTAAAATTTTTTTCTTCATTTTTCTCCCCCTTTTGGAACATTTTTTGTTTTCTTTATCTTATCTCTTTTTCTATATACCGTCAATATTCTTTTATGGATTCTTACGAGATAATTCATATTCCTGCATAAAATTATCTTTTGCAATAATAAGCAATGCTTTTACCGTTTCCATAATCATTTTTCGGTCCTTCACATTCACCTGTTTGTAGGATTTCAAAATCGTAGTTGCATTGCTAATCAAATTACTACGAATTTCACTCATAGTTTCAGCTTGGGTAGAATTCAATATTTCAAATACAATATCAATAATTTTTTCTCTTTGTTCTACATCAATTTTCTTTAACCAGTCCTTGATAGATTTATCGATAAATTTGCTACCATTACTTACTTCTTTTAGGCGAACAAAACGTTTTCCTAGTAACTGCCAGGTATAAACATCATGTTGCATCACTCCCTTTTGTGTACTCTGCACAACTGTATAACGTTCTTCATGGTTCAATAATCTTCCAAAAATGGAATCTTGTGGAATATAGGTATCTACTTTTTGAATCATTTTTTGGTAAGCCTGTGTTTGAATCACATCATCATCAAAGCCTGGACCATCATTGTTAAAAATGTGGTAAATTCTATCTTGTACAGATGGGCTAGAAAAAACAGCTGCATATACTGCTAAATTGCCTCCCTTAGAATGTCCACCTAAACGAATCCTTCCATCGGTCTTTTGTGCTACTGTTTCCAAATAACGAACTGCTTCTTTTTGAGATGCAACATGGCTTTTGAAACTCATGTTAAAATCTTCCTTCCATCCAACAATTGTGTTGTCTGTGCCACGATAAGAAATATATATACTATTGTCTGGTAAGAAAATCGTGATGGCTGAAAATTGTTTTTCTTGTTCTGGATCAACTTTGTTCACAAAATGACTAGCTTTCATTTGACCAAATCTTTTTGAATGTCCCATTAAAGGAAACAAATCAGCATCTTCTTCCCATAGAATACGCATCGTATTGGGATCTTTTGTTTCAAATCTCTTACTTAATTCTTCTATCGTTACGGTCTCCTCTGGTTGAATAATGGTATCAAACGGAAAATAAGAAAAACGTGCTAAAAGTAAACTATCAATTTCATTAAAAGGATCTTGCTCTAGGCTTAAATCGCCTCTCCACTTCATATAATCTAATAGATTTGCCATAATCTTTCATCCTTTCTCTTTTTTCTACAAAATTATTATACTGTACCAATTTTCATTTTTCAACTTCTTGCCAATTATTTTTTCACTCTCTCCCCTTGTATTTTTTGTTTAGCAAGAAAAAAAGATAGGTTATTCAATTTCTCATTGAATTTCTATCTTTCCTTTTCTTGATTCTGTTTTCTTCTTTTCTTTAGCTTTGGAATACCTTGCAAATTCTCTAAACCTTCTTGTTTCATTTTTTCGAATTTTTCAATAGATAATGGAACAAAACATTTTTCTTGATCTGAAAACAAATACAACTCTTCTTCTTTTTTAGCATCAACTGCAACCAATAATTGGTATTCTTTTTTGCCATTTTTTTCTTGGCAACAATCGATCAAATGAATTTTTCTGGCTTCTTTTGGCTGTAGTAATTTGCCATCCTTGTAACCATTTCCAATTAGCTCTTCCAAACGCCATTTTCGATCAGCATATCCCATATTGGAATCGCAATAAAACTCAACATTTTCTAGCATAAATTTTGCTTTTTCTTCAAAGCTTTCATATAAATTCATATGGGTTTTTAACAATTCAAGATATTCATCTGTATAATAAACTTTATTGGTAATATACTGCAATTTTTTATCAATTTGCTCTAGTTCAAATCGGCTAATCAATTCTTGATTAGTATTGATCGGTGTTGCAAAATGGACGGTTCTGATATGAGCCTTAATTCTTTTGATATCTCGCTGCAAATCAAATCCATATTGTCTACCATCATCTGTTGTATAGATATTGTACATATGTGGATAATGTCTATTTCCTGTATATTCTTCTGGATCTACAATAGATTTGACAGGTACATCAATTTGTTCTAGAACATTTTCAAAAATAAGAGAAATTGATTTACAAATACCTGTTTTTTGAACTAAACATTCGCTCAAATTCTCTTCGCCTCGACTATTGGTGTATATTTTTTTCTTTGTTTTCGAATTGCCAAATGCAAATTTTAAATCAAATTGAAAACGTTTTCCCAAATCTAAATAAACATAGCGAATTTTTTCAATTTCATTTAATCCTTTGGTTTTCTTTTTTGTTTCTTCTATATACTCTGTCAATTGGCTCATCTTCTCACCTTCCTTAAAATAACGCTCACCCTATCTTTATTATACTACAAATCAGCCAAAAAATAAAGTGGAAGAACGACATAGGTTTTTTCTTATTCCATGCATAAATGCCAATTCCCGTAAACAACATACTGGATGGAATCATGATGGCATATCAAACAAAATTTTCCATATTCATCACCTTCACAATTTCATTTTCTATTAACCTCACCTTTTAGGTTACTTTATTTCTTCCGCTACTAATATATCCGTATTATCTACTTTTAAAGCAAAATAAGGTTGCTGTTTGTTTTCTTCTTTTAGATATAATATAAAATCACTATCCAATATCATTTTCCTTGAATTTTTTATTATTGCTTTATTTGTAGCATCAATTACTGCTTCACTTTTTACACTTCCACCTAC
>CAMCHB010000070.1 GCA_945874585.1 uncultured Clostridium sp.
GTGCCTTTTACTGGCTTTATTTTCTTAATTTATCCTATGCTTGAGTCCTTTTAAAATTTCCTTTCATTTTTTTCTCATTTCTGCATACAATGGCTTCAAGAGAAATTTTAATGCTACTTAATGCTACTTATTAAGAAAGGTAGGTGATTGTAATAGAAAAAAATACGGATTATAGTGCAAATTATTCTACCTTTGATCCGAATTTGGATGCTCGTTACAATGACTATTTATCACGTGACCCTATGTTAAATCCCATGTTCCAATACGAACAGGCCTACATGTACTATCGCTATTTGACTGCTCAGATGGATTATAAGATCAAATGCAAAGAATACGATAAACTTTGCCATCAAGATACCCGAAACGAACGTGGTCGAATCGTAGAATAAAAAAGGAGCTGTTGGCTAAATGCCAATAGCTCCTTTTTATTTCTTTTATTGTTGAAAAATAGATTCGAACTCTTCTCCATCAATTTTTTCTTTCTCTAGTAAAATACCAGCTACAATATGAAGTTTATCTACATTATCATTTAATATTGTTAAAGCTCTTTCATATGCACTGTCAATGATCCTTTTCACTTCTTCATCTATGATATCGGCAGTATGTTCACTATAATCTCTTGTGTGTCCAAAATCTCTACCTAAAAATACTTCTTCTTGTCCTGACCCAAACATAATGGTTCCTAATCTCTTACTCATACCATATTTCGTAACCATTTCTCTTGCTATTTTTGTTGCTCTTTCTATATCATTGCTTGCTCCTGTTGAAATATCATTTAAAATCAATTGTTCAGCCGCTCTTCCGCCTAACATAGATACAATTGTTTCTTCCATTTCTGTTTTTGACATGAACGCCTTATCTTCTGTTGGTCGATACATCGTATAACCACCAGCCATTCCTCTTGGTACAATTGAAATTTGATGAACTGGATCCTGGCTTGGTAAGAAACGACTTACAACTGCATGACCTGCTTCATGATAAGAAACCAATTTCTTTTCTTTGTCACTTCTGACACGTGTTTTCTTTTCTGGTCCCATTGTTACTTTAACCATAGCATCTTCAATGTCTGCCATGTCAATTTCACTTTTATTTTTACGAGCAGCTAATAAAGCAGCTTCATTTAATACATTTTCCAAATCGGCTCCTGAGAAACCTGAAGTGTTCTTGGCAATAATTTTTAGATCTACATCATCTCCTAGGTGTTTTTTACGTGCATGAACTTCTAGAATTTGTTCCCTAGCTTTAACATCTGGTGCAGATACTACAATTTGTCGATCAAATCTTCCTGGTCTTAATAAAGCTTTATCCAATACATCTGGTCGGTTCGTTGCTGCTAGCACAATAACGCCTTCATTTGGTGCAAATCCATCCATTTCAACCAATAATTGATTCAATGTTTGTTCTCTTTCATCGTGTCCACCGCCAAGTCCTGCTCCTCTTTGACGTCCTACAGCATCAATTTCATCAATAAACACAATACATGGAGCATTCTTTTTTGCTTGCTCGAACAAATCTCTTACACGAGAAGCACCAACACCAACAAACATTTCAACAAAGTCTGAACCACTGATAATAAAGAATGGTACGCCAGCTTCTCCTGCTACTGCTTTTGCTAACAATGTTTTACCAGTACCTGGTTGACCTACTAATAAAACGCCCTTTGGAATTCTAGCACCCATATCAATAAATTTTCTTGGTGTTTTTAAGAATTCTACAATTTCTTGTAATTCTTCTTTTTCTTCGTCAACACCAGCTACATCATCAAATGTAACACGATTTTTATCGGTTGGGCCACCAGCGATTCTTGCTTTACTCTTGCCAAATGACATGGTTTTGTTGCCACCTTGTTGATTGTTCATAAATAAAAACCAGAACACCAAAAAGATAATCAAGATACCAAAAGGTGAAAGTAAGCTTAATAATGTAATGGCAAAAGACTGTGATTTTTCTGTTAATTGAAAGGAACCACTTGCCAATCCTTCTTGTGCATAGTCCATAAAACTTTGAATGTTTGGAATATTCACTTCTTTTTGACTATTGTTTCCTTTTAAAGTAACCAATGCTTTTTTGCCATCAGAGGCAATTTCCATTTCTGTTACTTCTCCACTTTCAATTTTCATCAATAAATCTGAATAACTCATTTTGGTATCACTGTTATCAATAATTGATACAATAATTACCATAAAAATGATTCCTATCACTAACCACATGGCTAGTGTTTTTAATCCGTTTTTCAAAGTAATCCTCCTTGTTTTTTTCTTATTTCATAAATCCAAATATAGCATATTTGTTTTCACAATGCAATCTTTTTTTCGTATCCTCTATCTTCTGCATTTTTGCTTTTCTTACGGAAGGTTCGGTTCACATGTAAAAAAAACTTTTTTGTGACAAACCATTACTTTTAATATTTTATTCGGTTTTAAATACTTGTTACCTACTTCTTTTTCGCACAAACGAACAATGTCATCAATGTGTGTTTTCTCAATTCCCGTAAGGTTTCCGGTTAAATTTTTCAGAATCTTGATAACCATTTTTTTACGTAGAAACACATCACAAGCATTCCACTTTTTCAAATCCACTACAATTTGCTGTTTTGAATTTTCTTCTAATACAACCATTTGATAGGCTTTTTGAACTTGCTTATCTAGATAGGCATTTTCTTCTTGTGCAATTTGAGAAAGTCTAGCCAAAGTTTTGACAATATTCGGATTGAATTCTTGCTGAATATACGGTATAGCAATATTTCGAATTTTATTCCTTGTATATTCATTTTGAAAATTGGTCTGATCCATACATGGTTTCAACTCTTTTTCCTCACAATATTGCTCAATCTGTTTACGTGAACAATCGATCAAAGGACGAATCCATTTCTTTTCACGCACCGGCATGATACCATTTAATCCACTGATACCGCTTCCTCTCAATACATTCATCAGAATTGTTTCTGCATTATCATTTTGATGGTGAGCAATAGCAATTTTGTTGGCACCTGTTTTTTGAGCAATCTCTTTGAAAAAGGCATAACGTACTTCTCTTCCCATTTCTTCTAATCCTTTTTTTTGCTCTTTTGCCATTTCTAGCACATTTACTTCTTTAACAAAGCATTGGATTTTTCTTTTCTCACAATAATCTTGCACGTATTTTTCCTCTTGTTTTGCTTCCTTGCGCAATTGATGATTGACATGAGCTACTATTAACTCAATTGCGGGCAATTTTTCTTGTTGAATCTGTTTCAATACATGCAAAAGGCACATAGAATCTGGTCCACCAGACACAGCCACCACAATTTTGTCTTGTTCTTCCAACATCTGATATTGTACAATCGTTTGCCATACTTTTTGTTCCAAATCATTCATGCTAGTCTTGATACCTTCTTTCTGAATTAGCAAACTTTGTATAATTTGCAATCCAAGCCAATTTCACGGTTCCTGTTGAACCACCTCTATGCTTAGCAATAATAACTTCTGCAATATTTTTTTCTTCACTGTTTTCATTGTAATAATCATCTCGGTACAAAAACATAACAATATCCGCATCCTGTTCGATTGCACCTGATTCTCTTAAGTCTGACAAAATTGGTCGATGATCATCTTTTCTTTGCTCTGGTGCTCTAGATAACTGAGACAAAGCAATAACTGGTACATTTAATTCCTTGGCTAGTATTTTTAAGGAACGACTGATTTCTGAAATTTCTTGTTCACGGCTTGCATTTTTCTTACCACTTGCTGTTACCAACTGCAAATAATCGATAATAACAAGACCTATATTCTTTTCCAATTTAAGTTTGCGGCATTTGGCACGAATTTCTGCAATTGAAATACCTGGTGTATCATCAATGTAAATTGGTGCATCTGAAATACGGCCCAAAGCCTCTGCAAGTTTGGTCCAATCCTCTTCTTCAATTTTTCCAGTTTTAATCTTATTACTATCTACCATTGCTTCACTACACAAAATACGGTTTGCCACTTGTTCTTTTGACATTTCCAAGTTAAAAATAACGACTGGTGTTTCTGAACGAATTGCTGCATTGGCCGCAATGTTAATAACAAAAGCAGATTTACCCATAGCTGGTCTTGCTGCGACCAAAATCAAATCTGAATTGTGCAATCCTGCTGTACGATAATCCAATTCCGTAAACCCTGTTGGTATTCCGGTAATCATATCGCTTTTATTATACAATCTTTCAATTTGCGCAAAAGTATCCACCAATACATCTTTAATAGGTGTATAGCTTGTTTTTGTACGGTCTTTTAATAAATCAAATATCTTTCTTTCTGATAAATCCATAATGTCTTCTACTTCTTCTGTTTGGCTATAACCCATTTGTACAATTTCATTTCCTGTTTTGATTAAATTGCGTAATAATGCTTTTTCTTCGACAATTTTGATATATTGTTCTACATTGGCTGTAGTTGGCACCTTGTCTGGTAACATGGCCAAATATTCCAAACCACCAACATTTTCAAATTTTCCATTAGCTGTTAGTTCTGCTTTTACCGTAATAATATCAACTGGTTCAGAACGACTATATAAATTGGTAATAGCCTCGTAAATTGCCTTATTGTCTTCTCTGTAAAAATCATCTGGTTTTAAAACTTCAATAGCAGATGCCACCGCATCTTTATCGGTTAGCATAGAACCTAAAATTGCTTGCTCTGCTTCAATATCATTGGGTGAAATTTTTCCAATTTCCATATTGACTACTCCTTTATTCTGATTTAATTGCTACTTTTAATTTGGCTGTTATATTTTCAAATAGTTTAATTTCTATTTGAAATTGTCCTAATGTTTTAATGGTTTCTTTTAACTGAATTTTCTTTTTATCTACTGTAATCTGATATTTGTTTTTCAATGCTTCTGCAATTTCTTTGCTGGTTACTCCACCAAATATTTTACCATTTTCACCTGCTTTTACCTTTAATTCTAGTGTAATATCTTTGATTTGATCGGCTATTTTTTGAGCTGCTTGTCTTTCCAAATCCTTTTGATAAGCTTGTGCATCTTTCTTAGACTGTAATCTTGCCATGTTTCCCTGATCTGCTGGTACAGCCATTTTCTTAGGGAATAAAAAATTTCGTGCATAACCATCACTGGCGTTAATCACTTGATCTTTCTTTCCTACTCCTTTAATATCTTGTAGTAATATAACCTTCATATGAATTCCTCCTCTAATTTCCCCTATTGATTTTCCCTTATTATATAATATTTTTTGAAAACTGACAATGTATTTTTCGTGGAATAATCGCCAGTTTCCTTATCAATCGCAAAAAAATATCAAAAGCTTGTTTGGTTTTTCTTGTTTTTCCAGATTATGTTATATCTCTATTCTATAAAAAAATTCAACTCAAGTAGAGTTGAATTTTTATTATAGCGTAAAACTACATGTCTTTTGCAATTTTTCGGCACCAAACTTTTACATCATCAAATGTTTCAAAATCCTTGCTTAATATTTCGTCAAGAGAAAACCACTTAAGACCATTCGTTTCTTTTTCATTCATATTCAAAGAACCTTTTATCGGAATAGCCTTATATACAATATCAATGTGGATATGATTTGGTTTTACTATATTTTTCTGCAAAGCCAAAGGTCTAATAAAATCCTGTCTCTTATACACATCTGACGCTGCCGACGATATGCAGTGTGTAG
>CAMCHB010000071.1 GCA_945874585.1 uncultured Clostridium sp.
CATCCATTTGATGCTTTTAATACTATCTCCCTCTTTCAATCCACAGCCACCAATAGCTAAAGAAGTATTATATAGATACGTACCATCGTACGGACGCTTTTTTGAACATACTTGTATAATTAAATCAGCCTATATGTTATCTTCAATTTTACTGTACTCGTGTGGGTAGCGATAGTACACTTTCCCTTTTATGGTTAATCCTTGTGGGTAATAAATCGTATGGGATGCATCATTGACAATATAAACATCATCTCCCTGCATTGAAATAGAGCGACTTAAGCTAAGATTGTCCAAAGCATTTAAGTCTAAAATATAATAGATATCATTGTCATTTGGATTTTTTACCGATTGAAAAGCAGTTGAACCACTAAAAATCCCTTTTGTCGGTAATTTACCATAATGTATTTCATACTGGTTAACACGATCATCTAAGGTTTGTAAATCTGAATAAAATAGATCCAAATCACGTTCTTGGATATTTTGCACAGACCCATATATAACCGTTCCCGCTATAATTGAAATAACAGCAATGGTAATAACCAATGAAATAATTGTAATTCCTTTGTTTCTCATTTTATTTCCTCCCATGTAAAAAACTTGCTTTTATTATATCAAAAAAGCAAATTAAATGTACATATTTTTCATTAAGTTTTTTCAATCTCTTTTCGAATAATGTCTCTTTTCAATTGCTGATTTTTCACATAGCCAGTTCCTATAAATTGATGATTCTCTGTGTAAATACGATAAATACCATCTGGTAATTTTTGTGCTAGCAAAACACCATTTAGGAAAAGTTTTTGTTGTTGTGAATTTAATAAGATCTCCTTTTCGTGACTAAAAATCATTTCCAATGTTATGATTTTTTCTTGTGCTAAACTAGGATTTTTTTCTAATTCATCTAAAGAAATCGTATCTGTTAAATGAAATTGGTTCACTTGTGTGCGAACCAAAGCACTCATACAACCGATATTTCCTAGTTTTCTTGCAATATCTTCGCAAAGCGTACGCATATAGGTCCCTTTTGAAACACTGGCTTCCAGTACAATTTCCTGATTTTCTGGATGTAGGGACAACAATTGAATGTGATAAATTCTGATTTTTCTTTCCGGTACCTCCACCTTTTCATGCTGACGTGCATATTCATAAAGCTTTTTCCCATGTATTTTGATCGCAGAATACATAGGAGGCTTTTGCATTTGTTCTCCTAAAAAAGATTGCAAAACGGTTTGAATATTTTGAGGTTGCCAAATAGCAGATGGTACATCCTCTTTTTCTAGAATATTTCCTTCCCTATCTCCTGTATCGGTTTGTATGCCAAGGCGTAATGTTGCCACATAGGTTTTGTCATGATCCATTAAATAGTTAGATGCTTTGGTGGCTTGTCCAACTAGGATTGGTAATACACCAGTTGCCATTGGATCTAGGGTGCCAGCATGCCCTACCTTTTTTTGTTGTAAGATTTTGCGAACACGTCTTACGACATCATGTGAAGAAATACCTTGCGGTTTATCAATTAAAAGAACTCCATCCATTTGTTTTCTCCTTTTCCAATAAAGGCCTTATTTTAAGTAATGTTGTATTTGATGAATAATTTTATCGCGAATTTGTTCAATCGTACCCGTGGTAATGGTACAACCAGCAGCTTTCATATGACCGCCTCCACCAAACATTAAGCAAATATCAGATACATTGATATAATCATTCGAACGCATAGAAACTTTGTAACCACCCGTTGGAATTTCACGAATAAAAATAGAAACTTCTACTCCTTCAATATTGCGTCCAATATTGACACATCCTTCATAATCTCCATATTCGGCTTGTACATTTTTTTCATCTTCTAATGTTATGTAAGTGAACACTATACGATTGTCTTCAAAAAATTGCAATCGGCTAGTAGCTAATTTTTGAAGTTCAAATTGTGTTTTGGTAACAACACATAAAACACGACGATAAATATTGGAAATATTGATTCCCTTATCCAATAGACCAGCTACAATTTCAAATGTTTCTGATGTAACACCTTGGTATTGGAAACCGCCTGTATCGGTAATCATACCGGTTAACAAACAGGTCCCTATTTTTTTGTCAATTGGAACTTTCCAATATTCCATAATTTTAACCAAGATCTGGCAACAAGATGGTGAAACAGGATCAACGTAATTATAATCGGCATACATTTTATTGACTTCATGGTGATCAATTTGAATGGTGGTGTTTGCCTGACGGAATCCATGATCAGGATCTCGCATTCTCTGCTCTGTCGCACAATCAACAGCAATAGCTAAATCGTAGACTATATCCGTATGTTTTTTTATCTCTTCTACGCAAGGAAGAAAGGCAAATGTCCTTGGATACTCTGGTATAATAACATCTACCTCTTTCTTTAGATTCTTAAGTGCCATATAGACAGCAAGGCTACTGCCTATTGCATCTCCGTCAGGATTTTCATGTGTAAAAATAGCAATTGTTTTTGCTTTTTCTATTTCATTTTTTAAATCATCTAAAATCATACTATTCTCCTTTATTTTCTGTTTCAGGCATAATTTCTTTTAAAATATGATCAATTTTAGCACCATATTCGATGGATTCATCAAATTCAAAAATCAATTCTGGTGTTGTTCTCAAATTGACACGATGTGCTAATACGGTACGAATATAGCCAGAAGATTTTTTCAAAGCAGCTAAAGTTTTCTTTTTATTGGAATGAATCATGCTAACATATACTCTTGCATAACGCAAATCTGGTGTAACTTTTACCTTTGTAACACTAACCATTCCGGTTACATTCGTATTATTTAATTCAAAACTAATAATATGGCTAATCTCTTTTTTTAGCTGTTCATTGATTCGATTCATTCGATTATTATCTGAGCTCATAAAAACCTCCTTTTCCGAAAATTATTTTACTTCTTCCATAATGTGTGCCTCTAAAACGTCTCCCACTTTCAAATCGTTAAAGTTCTCTAATTGAATACCACATTCGTAGCCTGCTACTACTTCTTTTGCATCATCTTTGAAACGTTTTAAAGAAATTAGTTTTCCCTCAAATATAACTACATCATCACGAATGACACGTACAATAGAGTTTCGAGCAATTTTTCCATCGGTTACATAGCATCCAGCAATTGTTCCGACATTAGATACTTTAAAGGTTTGACGAATTTCAGCATTACCAATAATAACTTCTTTGTATTCAGGATCACGCATACCTTTCATCGCATTTTGAACATCATCAATTGCATTGTAGATAACAGAATATGTTTTGATTTCTACATCTTCTTTTTCTGCCATTTCCTTTGCAATTTTGTTTGGACGAACATTGAAAGCAATGATAATAGCATTTGAAACCTTAGCAAGGGTAACATCTGTTTCTGTAACACCACCCACATTAGCATGAATTACATGAACAGAAACTTCATCGTTTGATAATTTTTCAAGTGATTGTTTAACAGCTTCTACAGATCCTTGTACATCGGCTTTTACAATCAAATTCAATTGTTTCAAATTACCTTTTTCAATTTGATTGAATAAATCATCCAAAGAAACTTTTGCTGTTTTGTTAAGTTCTCTCTCTCTTTGTTGACGTTTTCTTCTTTCAATTAAATGTTTTGCCATTTTTTCGTCTTTTACTTCATAGAAAGTATCGCCAACTGTTGGAACTTCAGATAAACCAGTAATTTCAACTGGTGTAGAAGGTCCAGCACTTTTTACTTTTTGGCCTTTATCATCTGTCATAGCACGGATTCTACCAATAACAGAACCAACTACAATGGTGTCACCAACATCTAATTTTCCTCTTTGGACTAACATGGTAGTTACAACACCTTTGTTCTTATCCAATTTGGCTTCAATAACAGTTCCTTTTGCTTGTTTATGAGGGTTAACTTTTAAATCAAGCATATCGGCCTGTAATAAAACCATTTCCAATAATGTATCAATATTTTGATGATTACGAGCAGATATTGGAACAAAAATGGTATCTCCTCCCCACTCTTCTGGGATCAATCCATATTCTGATAACTCTTGTTTTACTCTTTCTACATTGGCAGCTTCCAAATCAATTTTATTAACAGCAACAATAATTGGAATGCCTGCAGCTTTCGCATGATCAATTGCTTCAATTGTCTGTGGTTTAACACCATCATTGGCAGCCACAACCAAAATAGCAATATCTGTTATTTTAGCACCTCTGGCTCTCATGCTTGTGAAAGCTTCATGACCTGGTGTATCCAAAAATGTAATTTCTCTTCCTTTTACATGAACTTTATAAGCACCAATATGCTGTGTGATACCACCAGCTTCACCTTGAATCACATTGGTTTGACGAATCGCATCCAATAATGAAGTTTTTCCATGGTCAACATGTCCCATAACAACAATAACAGGTGGTCTTGAAATCAATTCAGAATCTTTGTCTTCACTGTCATCGAATAAAATATCTTCTTCCTTGACAACTTGTTTCTTCTTAGCAGTTACGCCAAATTCTCCAGATAACAAGAAAGCAGTATCAAAGTCTAACACATTATTGATAGTTGCTAAGATACCCAATGACATCAATTTCTTAATCACTTCACTACTTGTTTTCTTTAATTCAGCTGCTAAATCTTTAACCGTAATGCTTTCTGGAATTGTTATTTCGGTAAGTTTAAAGATTTTTTGTTTGTTTCTTTCGCCATTGCTTTGTGCTTTTTGATTTTTCTTCTTGTTTTTGCGAACACGATTATTGCTTAAGTCGTAATAGTCAAGCATAGAACCTTCTGAAAACATATTAGATAATTTATTTTCTTGTTTCAAGCTTTTTAATTTATCATTATTAAATTCATAATCATTGCTTCTCTTATTATTTCTTTGTGGTTTGCGATTACGGTCATCGTTACGATTATTTTTTTGCTTATCAATCGCTTTGTTAGCATATTCTCTTACCACATCTTTTTCCTGTGATTCAGCAGACATAATGTTCTTAATGTTTTTCTCGATTCCCTTTTCATCTAAAACACGTTTATGGTTGTTGTAGCCATTGTATCCATTGCCATTGTTATTACGACGATTATTGTAACCATTTCCGCCACCATTATTATTTCCACTATTTCCACGATTATTGAATCGATTATAATTATTTCCATTGTTATTATTATTGCGATTTCCATTTGTATGATTACGATTACGGTTATCATTCATATTATTGTTACGATAATTGTTGTAATTGTTTTCACGGTTGTTGTTACGTGGGCGATAATTGTTATTATTGCGATTACGTTCTCCCTCGTTTGTTACAGTTACACGACGGTTTTCTGTTTTTGGTTTTTCTATTTCTTGTTTTTCTGCTACAACTGTTTTTGTAACTTTTTCTTCTACTGCTTTATTGGCTTCCTTTTTCACTTTTACCTCTTCTTTTTTGTTATCCTTCTTTAATCCAAACAATTCACTTGCTGTAAGTGGTTTCGTTGTTTTATTTCGATAAACAATATTAAAATCTTTCTTTCTATTTTCTTCATTAAATTGATTCTTTGCTTTTGTATTGGTTCTTTCCTGTTCCTTTTTTTCTTTGTCATCGCCTGCAATAATAACTTCTCTACGAATAATGAC
>CAMCHB010000072.1 GCA_945874585.1 uncultured Clostridium sp.
TACACACTGCATATCGTCGGCAGCGTCAGATGTGTATAAGAGACAGGTTCATCATAGCTCCCGCCATATCGATACCTCCTATTTTCTCATTTGTAGTCTCTCAATTGTGTTATTAGTATCTCTCTTTTGCATTTATTTGTCAATACCTTTTTCGAATGTCATTCAAAAGTAATATTTTTGTTATTTGTTTGTAATAATTATTTCATCGTATAAAGAGATACGATTCATTTTGCTGATTTCACTTTCGGTATATCCCATTTCCTTTAGTTCGCTATTATCATAGTTATCAACAATGGCATAATTCTCGTTTTGTCTTTTGATTTTAATCAGTATTTTTTCAAAATTGCCAGCTCTTTTGCGTACCACATAATTCTTGTCGTTTTCTGTCACAATAGCTTGATTTGGAACTTTTAATCCATTAAAATCCCACCAAATAATATTCATAGACAATTTTCGATATTTGTTTAATTTTTCTACATTTTTTTTAATTTTTAAAACAATCAAACGACTATCGTCACTTTCTATGTTAACATTTTGAACTTCTGCTTCCCATTTATCTAAATTGGATAACTGTATCGTTACTTTATTGCCTACTCGAGCACGTTTTGCCTCATCTGATGGAGACACAAAAGCAATATAGCACTCAAAATTATTGATGATTTTTCCCTTTTCTTCACTGCTTGGGATGATACTACCACTTTTCAAGTGAAGATCCTCTAAATAAGCATGATTTAAATAAGAGAAATCGCCAACTGTCAACTTTTCTTCTAAACCATCTACACGATAAGAAACACCGCCACTTTTCGGAGCATTTACATACTCTGAATTTTTGGTTAATTCATTTTCGTAATTTTTCTTTTGCTCAATCAGTTTCTTAATGGTTTCACTTGCATTCTTTGATTGACCAATCAATTGGATTTTACGATCCAGATAAACTTGAATCTCTGCTTTATATTCTTTTAGTTTTTGTATCTCATTGCTCTTGGCAATATTATCCATTTCCGTTTTGATTTGCTCTTCCAGTGAATTGATATCGCTGGATACAATTTCTTCATTACTTGGCATATTCTCTTGAATTTGCGTATCTACATTTTTAATTTTTTCCTTAATACTGTCCTCGTTTTCACTGTAGTAACGGAAAATAGGCTCTTTGTTGGCTGCCCTTTCCCC
The DNA here is from genome assembly GCA_945874585.1 of uncultured Clostridium sp. Classification (GTDB taxonomy): domain Bacteria; phylum Bacillota; class Clostridia; order TANB77; family CAG-508; genus CAMCHB01. Next base: position 1,171 of record CAMCHB010000072.1, read on the forward strand.
TTCGTTTTTAATTTTGAGCATTCCATTTTTATAATTTTGCCCCTGAATCACCGTTTCATCACGAATGATATAACCATCTACTGTCTCTTCTAGATACAAATCACCATTGGATAGAATAAAAGAATTCGTTGGTTGCTGAATCAAATTGAATACATTTTTAGCCATATAAAAGACAAAAACGCCAATAATAACAATTGCCAATAGAACTTTTACGACTTTTCCAACATTTATTTTTTTCTCCTCCACAAATAACCTCCTCGATTGCTGATTCGATTTTATTTTTCTCCTAAAATGATACTTAATTTTTCTTCCATGCTTTGGTTTCCGTCGATCCACTGAATCTCTTGTATTTTTCGAAACCAGGTCATCTGCCTTTTGGCATATCTTCTGGTTTCCATTTTAATTTTCTCGACCATTTCTTCTTTGGTACAATTTCCTTCTAAATAGTCCACTACTTCCTTATAGCCAATGGCTTGCATGGCAGTAGGAAATTTTTGATATTTTTCCTGTATTTGCTTAACTTCTTCAACTAATCCTTGTTCCATCATTTGGTCTACTCTTTGATTGATTCTATCATACAATTCCGCTCTGTCAAAATAAAGTCCATAAATAACATACGAAAAAGGTGGCTTATTTTTACGTGATTCGCATTCGATCTGTGTTTTCGTTTTACCAGTTGCGTGATAAATTTCCAAAACACGTATAATCCTTTTGGTGTCATTTACACTAATGCGTTGCATGGCTTGCTCATCAATCTTTTTTGCCTTTTCATATAAATACAAATTCCCTTTTTCTTTTGCTATTTTTTCTAAAGATTGCCTATAAGCTTCATCGTATTTCATGTTAGGATAAGCAATTCCATAAATCAAAGAATTGATATAGAGTCCTGTCCCACCTACTACAATTGGTTGATGGTCTTTTTGTATGATTTCGCTAATTTTGGTTTCTGCTAAAATTTTATAATCTGATACACTAAAACGTTCCTCTGGTGAAACAAAATCAAGCAAATGATGTGGAATGCCTTGCATTTCCTCTTGTGTCGGCTTAGCCGTTCCAATATTCATTTCTTGGTAAATTTGCATGGAATCTGCTGAAACAATTTCTCCATTGGTCCTTTTCGCAAGTTCAATCGATAAGCTCGTTTTTCCCGATGCAGTAGGTCCTACAATTACAATTACCTTTTTCATATTTTCTCCTATCTTCTACTAAATTTCTTCTCAATTTCTGTTTTTGTCATGCGAATAGATGTTGGTCTTCCATGTGGACATGTAAATGGATTTGGCAAGACTAATAATTGACGCATCAAAGCATCTACTTCTTCTTTGGTCAAAGCCATATTTGCTTTGACAGCGGATTTGCAAGCAATTGTCGCAATAAATTTCTCTTCTTTTTCTTGAATGGCCGTAATAGCCACTGTATCGATAGCATCCAAAATTTCTAAGAACAATTCTTTTGTATCCAAATCTAGACACATTGTTGGAACACCTGTTAATTTAATCGTGTTCTCCCCAAATTCTTCTAATTCAAAACCTGCTTTAGCAAATAGATCATAGTTTTCACGAGCAATATCCATTTCTTTATGCGTTAGTGTAATCACATCTGGCAATAGCATCAACTGACAATCTTTTGCATCATCACGATAAAAATTCTTTTTTACTTTTTCATACATGATACGTTCATGTGCAGCATGCTGATCCAAAATGTACATCTCTTGCCCAATTTCTAAAATGATGTAGGTTGAAAAAACAATTCCAATAAATTTATAAGGAACCGGTTCTGGGCATACTGTTTTATCCTCAAATACAGACAAATTAGAACCTTCATCTAATTGCATTTCTTTTACTTCTGGTACATCATTTTTCTTTTCTTTTTCCGGCTCAATTTTGGTTCCAAAAGCTTTTTGATACATGTCACGGAAAAACTGATTGCTTTTAGTATCTTCTGGTGTTGCTGTCTCCGTTTTGGTTGAATTTTCTTCCGTTTTTTCTTCTTTTACAGTTTCTGGTGTTTCCTTCTTATCTTCTTCTACCTTAGCTACTTCTTCCGCTTCCTGTGTTGGCATTTGAGAAGGCTCTTCTGCTTTTTCTGGATTTCTTTTGGCTAAGATATCTGCTATAATCTGACGACTCATTTCTTCATCTGATTTTTCGTCTTTTTCAATTTCTTTTTCTGCCTGCTGAAATTCTTGGTCATATTTCTTCTCAAGATTTTCTTGATTTTCCTTTTGTTTTGCATAATACAATTGTTCCACAAGATTCATCGGTTCTGCTGGATTATCTGGTTGTTTTGTTTCTTGTGTTACTTGGCGATGGAATAAGCTAGATACCTCTGGTTTCGCATTTTCTGCCTGTGGTGTATAGTTTACTTTTGTCTCTTGTACTTGATTGCTTGGTACATTTTCCTGCACTTTGGCTTGTATCTTTTGTTCTGGATCACGCACCAAATCTGTTTTTAAAAGACTTTCTTTAATGGCATTGTAAATGGCTTTAAAAATTTTGTTTTCTTCTTTAAATCTGACTTCCAGTTTAGCTGGGTGAACATTGACATCCACTTGGGCTGGATCCATCTTTAAATTTAAGATACAAAAAGCATGCTTACCAATGGTTAGCATTCCTTTATATGCCTGTTCAATAGCAGCTGTTAATGTTTTATCTTTGACAAATCGTTGATTTACAAAAAACATTTGTTGGCTACGATTATTACGTGCTATCACTGGTTTTCCAATCACACCTTGTACACGAACATCTTCATAAAGATAGTCTACATCAATAATTCCATTGGCAATATCTTTTCCATAAATGCTATAAATACAATTCTTGACACTTCCATCTCCTGGTGTTTTGATTACAGTTTTTCCTGTGTTAATTAGTTGAAAAGCTATGCCTGGGTTAACCAATGCTGCTCTTGTCATGGCATCTTCAATATAGCCTGATTCTGTATAGTCCTTCTTCAAAAACTTATATCGAACGGGAGTATTAAAAAATAAATTACGTACTGTAATGGTAGTTCCTTTTTGACAGCCTGTTTCTTCTTTTTCTAATATTTCACCTGCTTCTACTGTCACTTTATAGCCTAGATTTGCCTCTTCTGTTTTGGATACTAACTCAACATTGGCAATGGATGCTACACTAGCTAAGGCCTCACCTCTAAACCCCATTGTGTGAATTACTTCTAGATCATCTGCTTTTCTGATCTTACTAGTCGCATGTCTTTCAAAAGCGATTTCTAAATCATCTGAGGCAATTCCGCTTCCATCATCGCTTACACGAATATAGGAAATACCACCATTTTTAATTTCAACCGTTATATGTTTTGCCCCTGCATCAATCGAATTTTCTACTAATTCTTTTACAACAGAAGCTGGTCTTTCAATTACTTCTCCTGCTGCAATTTGATTTATCGTTAGTTCATCTAACAAAACTATTTTTCCCATGTTATTCCTCCCATTCTTCTTCCGGAATTCTTTTGGTAAAAAAATTCCTCCTCTAATAACGCTGACCAAATTATATCATTATTTTTGAATTTTGGAATACCTTTTTGGATTTTATCTTGTAATTTCCCTCTTGTTCAATTTTTCTTCAATTTATCTCTCTTCAAAATCATCTCCTACATCTCTTTCTATTTTTTATGATAAACTTCTATCATGCGAAACTATAATCATCGGAGAAAATTTTTTTACATCCTTATCTAATCTCAACCCTGCTAAAATTTAATCAACTTTACAATCGAATTTATAACCATCTAATCTCATATATTCCAAAACATCATTTGAATTCAAGGAGGACATCATGTATTACGTATTATGTTTTCTGTTTTCCTGTTCTAAATGAATAAATGTTTAAATCAAACTCCAGTATATCTTGTACTGATTGTGGCAATATTTGCTTATATTGTAATATGAGCTTTCTAGCATTGTATCTTTTCAATGTTCCTATCTGAGAGTTTGTTCTTGCTAATAAATTTTCACAATCTGTGTATTTTATTTTTTTTGCTTTTTGACATGTTCTAATAATTACTTGTTTACTAGGTTTTTGATATCCATATGGATATGACACTTTTCCTAAAAATTTTACTCCATGGTAGGCTGTATCTATTTTTGTTTTTTTCATATTGATATTCTGGTTTGTTTCCTTTAATTTTTCTATTATGATTGGCAAAGCTTTCTTTAATTTTATTTTGCTATCAGATATTATGACAATGTCGTCTACATATCTCACATATCTTTTTAATTTTAGTTTTTCTGTTACAAATTTATCAAAATTACTTAAATTTAAATTGCTTCCTGCTTGTGCAGTTAAATTTCCTATTGCCATGCCATAGTTGGATACAGGATTCATTTTTCTTCTTTCAGGAACCCTCATTCTTATTTTTTCATCGCATTTGTATTTACAATTCAGTGCTGGAT
>CAMCHB010000073.1 GCA_945874585.1 uncultured Clostridium sp.
AGATCAGCCTCGGTCTCGTGGGCTCGGAGATGTGTATAAGAGACAGGTCTTAGTTGTGGCCAATGCTTTTTCAATTGAGTTATGGATGTATTTTGAAAAGGGCATGTTGGTGTTATCTATCTTATGGAATGTATTGGCAATTGAGAAATTGATAGAGTATTTTGAAGGTAAGAAAAAAAGTTTATGGTTGGTATTAGGCTATTTATTATTAGCCAATTGCACTTACCAAGGAACTGTGGCTCTTTTTGTAGCTTTAGGTGTTGTTATTATTTTAAAATACGCTAAGAATTTTTGGGATTTTATTCAGAAAAATATAGTAGTAGCTTTTGCCTATGCAATACCAGCTCTTTGCAATTATTTATCAATTAAAATAATATTTGCAACCGATCGAGTTGCCCATACACAAAGTGTAATGACAGCCATTCATGCTATTATAAAGGCATTACCAAATAATATCATTCATAGTTTTGGCATTTTACCATCTTATGTATGGATTCTTTTTACACTCGTTATAACAGTTTTTGTTTTGATCACACAAACATATGCAAATGGAAGACAGTTTTTCCTTAAGATAGGCCAATGGATTTATATTGGAATTGCTGTTGTTTTTGCAACCGTAGCACCACAGATACTACAAGATAGTGTGTATATGGTACCAAGAGACACATATGCCATGGCTTCTTTGCCTGGATTGTTATTATTATGGGGCATTTATGATCAAACAGATAGACAACAAAAATTAGAAAAATTCATATTAGGAATTGTTTGTATCTATTTAGCTATTCAATGGATCAATTTCCAAAGTCTTGCCGTGGATCATGCTCGTATGAATTATATGGATCGACAAATTGCCAATCAAATTGGACAAGCCATTACCGAATATGAACAACAGACTGGACAAAAAATTGAGAAAATTGTATGTTATCAGGATCAATTTCCAAGTTGGCAATATCCAGGTTTGCGTAGCATAGGGGACGCGAATATTCGTGCTTTTTATACAGAATGGAGCAGGGTTAATATTTTAAAAATGCAATTAAACCGATATGATTTACAAGCAGGAACTAATGAAAATGAAGAATATGTAAAAAAATTTCAAGAAAAAAATTGGGATTATTATGATAAGGAACAGTTAATTTTTGAGCAAAATGTATTACATTTATGTTGTTTTTAATTTGAATTAAACGGAGTGAAAAAAGTGAAAATAAAAAAAGATGCGAAATTTTTTATTCTTTTATTGGTAGCTATTTTGGTTTTATTACTGATCAATTTGTATAAAGTAAATTTGCAAAATAGTTTTTATGACAAGGGACATGAATTAACAGATAAAGATACTTCAACTGTTCAGAATATACAAAAGGGAGATGAAATTTGTCAAACTTTTGTAGCTAAAAAAAATCATTTATCTAGTTTAATTTTACAATTGGATCCTTTAAAATCACAAGCTAATATAAATGGAACCGTATTGTTATCTTTGCAGGATGCAGACGGAAATTCTCTTTACGAAGAAGAAATTCCATACTTGTATATAAAGGGAAATGGAAAACATCAGATTCATTTTAAGAAGCAAGAAAATTCTGCTGAAAAAGCTTATACTATTTCACTTAAGTTTTCCGAAATTGATGAGGGACAATCTTTTTATTCAGTCAAATATATACCATTGTCAGACACAGATAAAGAAAATGGAGAGACCAGTTTTTCTATAAATGGAGAAAAGCAAAAGGGTAGGTTATTATATCAAGATTTATATCAAAATACGAAAAAGATAGCTTTGTATGTGGCTTTTGCCTTGGTAACAATAGGCATTGTTGTAGCTGTTTCCATTCGTATGTATTATGCCAAAAATTTAACGGTAGAAAAAGCATTCTTATATACCATTCCTGCCATTGCAATTTTATTTTTAGTAGCGATGCCATTTGGGAAAAATCATGATGAATTAACGCATTGGTTTCGTGCCTATGAGGTATCGGAAGGAGCTTTGTTAGCAGGCGAAAACGGAACAGAGGCGCCAGAAGCTGTGTATTTGGATATTAACGGAATGGATTGGGAAAAAATCAACTATCAGCAATTAGTAGAAAAAAGTAAAATTTTAATTCAAAAAGATCAGACAGGAATTATCAACTCAACAGCTGCCGCATTTTATTCTTCAGTCCAATATATACCACAGGTAATTGGCATATGGTTGGGCAAATTGTTGAGTCATCATATTTTAACGGTTGCATATGCCGCTAGAATTTGCAATATGATTGTAGCATTGTGCTTAACATTTTTAGCAATACGCATAACACCATTTGGTAAGAAAATCTTCTTAGCTTTGTTGTACATTCCAATTTTAATGGAAGGTTTTACATCAATGTCACCAGATGCTTTGACCATTTCGATTGCTTATTTGTTTGTAGCTTATGTGTTACACCTTAAATTTGATCCGAAAATTCAAAAGATTCAAGGAAAACACCGTGCGATTTTGCTACTGTTAGCTATTATATTAGCATTCTGTAAAATTGTGTATATTCCACTGGTTGGTTTATTGCTGTTGTTGCCAAAGGAGAAGTTTAAAAATGTTCCCAACAAATATATCAATATTGCGGTGATTGCTGGTATTGCAGTGATTTTAAACCTATTATGGCTTAAAATTTCAATGCATTATTTATCTGGCTATACGGGTAGTGCTTCGAAGGTTCAATTGATGCATATTTTAAAGAGTCCAATACAATATTTGCAAATGGTTCTTTACAGTTTGGATCATTATGGTAATCACTATTTGTTGCCATTGTTTGGTTCTGAACTAGGTTGGGGTGAGAAAGTCCAACTAGATAGTTTGATTCCATATGTTTTAGCATTTGGATTTGGACTTGTTGCATTATTGGATTCTACAATTAAGCAAAAATTTAGTACATGGGATAAAGTAATTATGACTCTTATTGTACTTGCCATAACAGGTCTTATCTTTACTAGCTTATATATGCAATGGACAGCCATTGATTCTACTATTATTGAAGGAGTGCAAGGACGTTATTTCTTACCATTTATGCCGTTATTAGCTATTTTAGCGGGAAGTATTGTGAAGGTAAAAAGTGAATATTCTAATGAAACATTGACAAAAGTAATCGCCATTACAGGATTGGTTGTACAGGTTGGTGTTATCATGACTATTGTTGCTGTTCATTTATAAAGAAGAATTGCATTTTCTGGTAATTTATGATACAATAAATAAGATTTAAATGATATTGTTTTACTTTAGAGAGGAGACTTCAGGATGAAAACAACATTTCAAATACCAGAAAGTGTTTTACTAGAAGAAAATGTGGTAAAACAAGAGGTAATGATTACATTACCAAAAGGTTACCGATTTGATGATTGCACAGTAGAACGGAATCAATTAAGAGTTACCATTAAACAAGAAGAGGATCAAGAACGACCTAAAATCAAAAAGGTTACTGTTGATTGTCCCCATCGGATTTGAAAGAAGCAGGGATCTACAATTGTAGGTCCTTGTTTTTATATAATAGGAAAGCAATACTTTCCTATTATATAAAAAGCTACAATCGCAAGCCCTTTGAGATTTTCTCCTTTTAGTCGAAAACTCAAATCGGGCGAAAACAAATCAAAGAAAATTTTTCAATTTTTCTTATTTGTTCTTCTTATAATCGAAAACTTAAGTGCAGTGAGAATAAATAAGAAAATTGTATTGACTTATAGAAAACGCATGATTATAATAAAGAATGAAATGGGTTACAATAAACCTAACAGAATATAAGGAAGTATTCTGAAAATACTAAAACGGAAAAGGTAGGTAAAAAACATGAATGAGAAAATGTATGAAATTATGAAAAATAAAAAAGGTTTTATTGCAGCATTGGACCAAAGTGGAGGAAGTAGTAGTAAAACTTTAAAAAATTATGGAATTGATGAAAAAGAATATAATTCAGATGAAGAAATGTTTCGTCTAATTCACGAAATGAGAAAAAGAGTTTTTACAAGCAAATCTTTTACCAATGAACATATTATTGGTGCTATCTTGTTTGAAAAAACTATGCTTTCAAAAGTTAATGATGAATTTACAGCTGATTACTTATGGAATGAAAAAGGAATTGTTTCTTTCTTAAAAGTAGATAAAGGACTTGCAGAAGAAGCAAATGGCGTAAAGTTAATGAAGGAAATTCCAGAATTGGATCAAGAATTGCAAGAAGCAAAAGAAAAACATGTATTTGGTACTAAAATGAGATCTGTTATTTACGAAGCTAATACGGAAGGTATTCAAGCAATTGTAAAACAACAATTTGCTTTTGCAAAAAGAATTTGTGAGGCAGGTTTAGTACCTATTATTGAACCAGAGGTAGACATCCATGCACCTGAAAAGGAAAAATGCGAAGAGATTCTAAAAGAAGAAATTAAGAAACAATTAGCAACATGGAATGTACAGGATAAAATTATGTTTAAATTTACAATCCCAACTGTTCCAGATCACTATTTAGATTTATATGATTATGATTGTGTGGTTCGTATTGTGGCTTTATCTGGTGGGTATGATGTAGATGAAGCTGTTGCATTATTAGCTAAGAATCATAAAATGATTGCAAGCTTTTCAAGAGCTCTTTTGCAAGACTTAAATGTTCACCAAACACAAGAAGAATTTGATAGCAAATTGCAAGAAGCTATTAAAAAAATATATGAAGCATCTATTTCATAAGATTTACGTTGTAAAAATATAAAATAGGATAGAAACATCCTCTCTATGGTTTCATAGAATACCGATAGAGAGGTGTTTTTTTATGGATTATGAAGTGTTGATGAATGGACATGTAAAGATAGGAGAAAGTGCTCCTTCTTTTGAATGTAGTTCTACCAAAGGAAAAATTTCACTTGAGAATTACAAAGGAAAGTGGTTGATCTTCTTTTCTTATCCAGAAGATTTTACCCCCGTATGTACAAGCGAGATGATTGCATTTGCAATGGCATATCCCTATTGTCAAAAAATAAATACAGAAATCTTAGGACTTAGTGTAGATTCTTTGGCTGCTCATTTTGCATGGATAGAAATGATTTATCAGAAAACAGCTATTCCTATTTTATTTCCACTGATTGCAGATGCTAATGGAGAGATTGCTAGAAAGTACGGGATGATGACAAACTCAGTGAGTTCATCCAAAGCGATTCGTAATGTATATATCTTAAATCCACGACAACAAATAAAGGCTATATTTTCGTACCCTATGGAAGTACGGTAGATTTATACCAGAACTGATACGAATGGTGCAAGCTTTGCAAGTAGAAGAAGAAAAAAAAGGAAGTATACCTGCTAATTGGATTCCTTTTCAGCCTATTCTAAGAGATCCCAATTTTGGCAATTGAATTTTGGTAGGAAATATGCTAAAATAAAGAAAGTTTACGAAGGTGGTGAACGTATGACCTTAGAATTTATTGATCAATATTTAGACTGTCTCTTATACACATCTGACGCTGCCGACGATATGCAGTGTGTAG
>CAMCHB010000074.1 GCA_945874585.1 uncultured Clostridium sp.
ACGATAAATATGGCAATGGCGATGCCTAGATCAACAAACTGCACCCATGTCATACTGGTTATCGCATTGATAATTTGATTGATTTGATCCATATCCAAACCTCCATTATTGGATTATCTTTTGTTTCGTTTTTTCCTTCGATACTTAATATAAAAATTATACTTGATTCACACCTAAGAATCAAGTATAACAGATGAAAAAATAACAAAAACCTGTTCTAATCGTAAAAAGAAACAAACCTTATCCAAAAGATTTGTTTCTTCTTCTAATCCTCTAATCCAAAACTGACACCTAATGCATTGTTAATTTGATTCATAACTTTTTCATCGTGAATATGTCCTATTTTTTCCTTTAATCGACTTTTATCAATGGTACGAATTTGCTCTGCTAAAATAACTGAATCTGATTTTAGTCCAAATTCGTTTGAATCAATTTCAATATGAGTTGGCAATTTATTCTTATTCACCTGAGAAGTAATCGCTGCTGCAATAACCGTCGGACTGTATTTATTGCCTAAATCATTTTGAATAATCAAAACGGGTCGGATCCCCCCTTGTTCTGATCCAACGACCGGACTTAAATCAGCATAAAACATATCGCCTCTTTTTATCACCATTTCATTCACTCCTACTTATTTTATCTATTTTCTACCATTTCCATTTTAATGTTTGAATAGAATCCAATGCCTTTATACGATTTTTTGATTATTCCGAATGGATTTCTATCTTATTATATAATATGTAAACTAGAGTGTTTTGTGAAACGTCCTGTATTTGCAACTCTTTTGGCATACCAGTACGTTTATCCATTCGCAAAACTTTACGTGCTATATAGGGAGTCTGTTTGGTCTCCACCCATAATTTAATTTCTTCTTTGGATTCTTCCATGGTTCCCTTATAGGTTTGGTAATCCTTGCAAAATGCTTGTAAATCCAGTTGATTATTGGTCACATACGGATAATCTTCGTAAATTTTGTTTAAATTAAATTTTGTATTTTGAATACACAATTTTCCTTGTTGATATTCTACTGTCATTCCCTGTATAGATGCTGGTTCCTTTAATTCCTGTCGAAATGTATGATCTTTCTGATAGTTTTGATCCATTTGATAAACATTTTTATTTTTATTGCTTTGAATGGTGACTTGAATCGTTGCTTCATAGGAATTCATATTCAAAAGATGATTGATTTTTTGCTCGGTAGATTGACTAATGATAGTATTGCCAATATTTCCATTTTTATAATGAGAATGATGAAAAAAAATGAAAAGTACGATCACACCTATGATCACCAATATCCATCCTATTTTCTGTTTCATAAAAGCCTCCTTTTTGCATTCTATGAAACAAAAGGAAAAAGAATACAGAACAAATAAGAAAAATTAAAAGTTTTTCTTTGATTTGTTCTCGCCCGATTTGAGTTTTCGACTAAAAGGAGAAAATCTCAAAGGGCTAGCGATTGTAGCTTTTTATCTAATAGGAAAGTATTACTTTGCTATTAGATAAAAAATCGATTGGAAATCCAATCGATTTATGTTTTGGCCAAGGCCTGAAAATATTCCGTTAAGCAATTTTCTACGCTTTTTCGATCCTCCATATGGTTAATCAAGTCTCTCACTTTGCTAGCATGTTTTAAATTCTTAATATACCAACCAATATGTTTTCGCATTTCTTTGATCCCAACTAACTCTCCTTTTTCTTGTATCATCAAATCCAAATGTTCTAAAATCAGGTGCAATCTTTCCTCCGGCAAAATTGTACGAGCTTGCTCTCCTGTTTGCAGATATTGTTGCACTTCTTGGAATATCCATGGATTTCCCAAGGCTCCTCTTCCAATCATAATGCCATCTACACCTGTTTTCTCAAACATTTGCTTAGCAGATGGTCCATCGATTACATCTCCATTTCCGATAACCGGAATGTGAACTGCTTCTTTCACTTTTCGGATAATATCCAAATCTGCCTTGCCTGTATAATATTCTTCCCTGGTTCTACCATGAATGGTAATCATGGAAACGCCAGCTTCTTCTAACATTTTAGCAAACTCAACCGCAACTACATGCTCTTGATCCCATCCTTTGCGCATTTTTACACTAACTGGAACTGTCGCATTTTTGACAATGGTCTCGACCAATGTTTTGGCTAATTCTATATTTTGCAACAATTTACTGCCATCTCCATTTTTCACAATTTTAGGAGCTGGGCATCCCATATTAAAGTCCAATAAATTTGCAGTTTGAGAAACAAATTGACTAGCAAATTCCACTGTTTGTACATCACTGCCAAAAATTTGCACACCAACTGGAACCGTTTCTCCCGTACGATTCATCAAACGCTTTGTTTTGGCATCGTGATAATATAGTCCACGGCTACTAACCATTTCTGTAAACACCATACCTGGCTTAAATTTCTCGCATATGTATCGAAATGGCAGGTCTGTTATACCTGCCATAGGAGCTAGAAAAATATTGTTTTCCAGTGAAATATTTTGTATTTTTAATGCTTGTAAATACATGTTCTTCCATCCTTTTATTCTACGAAAATAGCTTTTTGTCTTCGACCACTTATGTTCATGAGCAAAGCTAGCAACATAAAACTGGTAATCAAAGAGCTTCCACCATAACTAATGAAAAGTAAAGGTACACCTGTAATTGGCAATAATCCAATGGTCATACCAATATTTTCTGTCATATGGAAAAAGAAAATACCAGCAATTCCACTTGCGATATAAGAGCCGGAGATCATCTTTAGCTGTTTTAGCCACATACAGTGCTCTTGTAATCAATGTTACATAAATTACTACTACGCCACCTGCTACTAGGAAACCAAATTCTTCTCCAATAACAGAATAAATAAAGTCTGTTGTTTTTGGATATAGGAAACCTAATTGTGTCTGATTTCCCTTAAATATTCCCATTCCCATCAATTGGCCTGCTCCAATTGCTAATTTTGACTGAATAATGTTATAGCCAGAACCACGTGGATCCAAAGAAGGATTTAAGAAAACCTCAATTCTTTTTTTCGCATGATCTGGTAAGACATACAAGTACAAAACTGGCACCAGAACAGCAATCGTCAAAATAGCTGTTACAATATAACGTTTTTTTATGCCAGATACAAAAATCATAAAAGCAAAAGCCACCACAAAAGAAATCGCTGTTCCATAATCTGGTTGTTTTACGATTAAAACAACCGGAATGGCTAAGCTTGCAAGCAAAGCTAACAATTTCAAAGGATGATTGATATCTGATTTTTTTCTTTTCTGCAATTTTGTCATCAAATAAGCCATGAATAAGATAACCATTACTTTAGCAAATTCAGCTGGTTGAAATTTAAAATATTTTAAGTCAAACCAACTGGTTGCACCATTTTTTTCTGGTGTAAAGAGCACCAGAACCAGCAAAATAATCGTGATAATATAATACACAGGCGAAAATTTTGCAATAACCTCATAATCAATGGATACCATAATCAAAAAAATCGGAATGCAAATTAAAAACCATTGAATCTGTTTTTTTAATTCATCATATTCCGTACTCTGGCTTGCTGATAGCAAGGCAACCAGTCCTATTCCAAAAAGAATAAGCCTGCATATTAGGATGCCCCAATCCATATTTTTAAGAATTCTTTTTTTCATCTAATTACCTCAAATCTAATTTTTTGCTTTTAATTACACTAAGATTGACTAGATTTTACTTCTTCCTTTGTTTCTTCCTCTGCTTTTATTTCTGACTCTTTATTCTCTTCCTGTTTTTTCTCTTTTTTCTCTGTTTCATTCTTTTTCGTTTCTGTTTTATTTTTGTCTTCTTCTTTCTTCTCTCCTGTTTGTTCTTCCCCTTTTGTTTTGGCTTCTTTTTTGTTTTCTTTTACTTTTTCTTTTTCTTCTGAAATGATTTCCTTTTTCATATCATTTCGAATATTCACAATTGGAATGTTGGCATACAAGGCTGGTGCCCCGTTTGTTCCATCATCATTGGATTTATTGGTTAAGCGAACATCAATCGCCTCTTCATCTACTTCTACATACTTTTTAATGACCTCAATAATTTCCTGTTTCATCAATTCTAGGAAATCTGCAGATACATTTGCTCTATCTTGCATCAAAACCAAATGAAGTCTTTCTTTTGCAGTATCTTTAGATTGATTTTCTATTTGTTTCTTTTTTGATATCCCCTTGAAAAATTTTAAAACATTCTCGAACATGTCCTACCTCCACTTATTTTTTGAATCTAAATATACTTTTTAATCTGCTAAAAAATCCTTCTTTTTCCTTTCCTGGAATTGTTACTTCTATATTTTCTCCTAGAATTCTTCTAGCAATTTCTAAATAAGCTTTTCCAGATGGTGCCTTTTTGTTAGAAATAACTGGCTCCCCTTTGTTGGTTTGGGTAATGATAAATTCATCATCTGGCACAACACCAATTAGTTCAATGGATAATAAATCGACAATATCATTGACATCCATCATTTCCCCTTTTTTGACCATGTTAGGACGTAAACGATTGATCACCAATTCTGGATTTTTGATTTCGGATGATTCTAATAAACCAATGATACGATCGGCATCACGAATAGAAGAAATTTCAGCTGTCGTAACAACAATAGCACGATTGGCACCAGCAATAGCATTTTTAAAACCTTGCTCAATACCAGCTGGACAATCAATCAATATAAAATCAAATTCTTCTTTTAATTTATTGGTTAATTCTATCATTTGTTCTTCATTTACAGCACTTTTATCTCTTGTTTGAGCAGCAGGAAGCAAGTATAATTCACTAAAACGCTTGTCCTTGATTAGGGCTTGTCTTAGCTTACATTTTTTTTCAACAACATCGACAATGTCATAAACAATTCGATTTTCTAGGCCCATGACAACATCTAAGTTTCTTAAACCAATATCGGTATCAATTAAAACGACCTTTTTGCCATTTAAAGCAAGAGCAGAACCAAGATTAGCTGTTGTTGTTGTTTTACCTACGCCACCTTTTCCTGAGGTTATTACTATAACTTCTCCCATAAAATCCTCCTTAATTCGTTATTTTCATCTATACTATCTTATTATTTTTTTCCTAAAAAGTCAATGAAAGTAAGCCAATTCCCTAAAATAATTATAAAGGAAGAGAAAAAAATAAATTTTATTGGATGAAATTGAGAAAAACCTTCTATCCGGTTTGTTGGATAAAAGGTTTTTTCATTTTACACAAAATTCTTTACACACTCTCTAATTTTTTACAAAATTAGAAAGTCGCGCCTAGACGGACATAGTTGCTGCCATAGATGGTGCCGTCGCGCATATAGCCACCGCCGAAGTCCGCGCACCACGCGTAGCCAGCATCGCTCAGCGAAGAAGACCAGCAGTAGTGGCTAAGGCCGAAGTTTCCATAATATTTTTCATTTGAACTATCCTCTGAAATCCCTAATTCTCCTGCAAATGCTGCCCATTCTGCTCTAGATGGTACAAACCAACCAT
>CAMCHB010000075.1 GCA_945874585.1 uncultured Clostridium sp.
TGTTGCTTTTAGTTTTGATATTTTTGGATCAAATGGTAATGAATGGTCGTAATATCCACTAATTGCAACTACCGAAGAAAAGAGCTCAGGCTTTCTCAACTTCCAAGCTAAAGCGCCAAATGCTCCCATAGAAACGCCCAGCACACAATTATCAACTTTACTATCTGATACTGGTAACATCGATTTTATCAAGGGATATAATTCACTATCTAAAAAGTCCCCGTAATTACCTTGTTTAGAATTTACAAAAAAAGTATTAGGTAATGAAGGCGCTATAACGATAAGTTTATACTGCTCTACGTAATCAAGCATGGATAATCTTTCAAAGAAAAGATCTCCTGATGACATCGCACAATGCAAACACCACACTGTCTTGAATTTTTTACCTATATTGAGGATAGAGCATGGAAGCGCAATCTTGACTTCGATTGTTTCATGCAGTATTAAAGAATCAATTTTTAAGGACATTCTAATCATAAGTATTTCTTCTTTAGAACGTTACATTCAAGACCATAAATAGGAATTGGCTATATAGAAAATTCAGGAGAGAACTTTCTATTAAGTAAAGTATGACATCTATCAGAATCAAAGCTTTTATCTGATAGATCTTTATTTAGGTAATAGAACAAATGATCTTCTTTTACGATTTTATATTTTAGCTTACATGTGTTTAATAACATTGCTGACATGTTATTTTTATAAACATAACAACTTACAGCCGTAAGATTTAAAGCTCTTGCTATTAAAAATCCTGCTATATTTGCATAGTAAGATATGTTGTAATTAGACTTCTCTATAAAATAGCTTCCACTCTCATAAGAATGCTCGTTAAAATCAATATTCTTAAAATCGAGAACACCCTCTAAATAGTTATTTATATATACAGCAAAATACAAGACATCTTTTCTTGATGAAAGAGACTTACAATAAGACAAATGATCCTGAGCTGATATTAGCTCAGAATTTGCCATATTCAACCTTACTCTGTCAGAGTTTCTTAACGACAATATATCTAATAATTTATCGTCTGATAGATACTTGAAGTTAATGATTTTTAGAGAATTCATGGTTCGCTTATTTGTGTTCTAACTCGTCAAGCAACTCTCCAACAGTCTCACACATAGCCAATTCTTCTAATTTCACAAATATTCCTTTGGCTTTTAGAAAAATAACAACGTTGAATAATCCTAAAGAATCAAGATCATCACAATCTGCGATTACCGTGCTTTCTGTAATTTCTTCCTCAGGATCCAATGCTGAATTGATTCCTTTTAAAATTTCTTGACGGTTCATATGCAATCTCCACTTAAATATCAGTCCTAATAATACTTAGTATCTAAAACTACAGTATTAGATAGATCAGCTAATAAACTTATTACATTCATGCCAACACCAAAAGCACTTAATGCTACATAGCCTTCCTTGAGGTTATCTTGAACAAACTTACTCTCTCCTATCGCTAAAGCTAGTGCTGCAGAAGATGTATTACCTGTATTTTGAGCGACAAAAGGAACCTTTTCAGGATCTATATCCATAGTCAAAGCAACAGATTTCAACACTGTCTTATTTGCTTGGTGTAATAAAAATAAAGACAAGTCACTTATATTTTTATTTGATTTTTCAATCAATGTTCTCAAATTTGGTACAACATAATCAATTGCATATGAAGCTATAGCTGTTCCGTCTATATGAAGCCCCGATTGAGTGTAATTTTCAAGAACAGACGGTTCTAAAGTTCCTTCATTAACACCAATCTTTAATCGTTCAAGTCTTTCTGAATACTTAGAATCATGAATTGCCAGATTAAACTGGCCGTGTGCTTCATAGTTAATAAAAATATCTGGTGCAGTAGTGTCTTTTTCAAGCAGGATCACACCTGCACCGTCTCCGAATAAAGCGACATTTGCTTTCTGATCTGCATCAGCCAATTCATGTAATTTGCAATAGGTATCACCAAAGCATACTAATACTTTAGAGGCCATTCCTGCTGATATTAAACTTACACCTTCCAATAATCCATGCATACTGCCTGCACAACCATTTATAATATTGTTAAGATAGCAATCAGAAGACAAACCTATTCTGTTCTGCATTGAAAAAACACTGGCAGGAGCAATCGAATCATTAGTCTGAGTAACAAATATCAGTGCATCAATAGAAGATTTTGAGACTTTTAATTCCTCTAATAAATCGTTACTTAATTGTACACACATATCTGCAGTTGTCATGTTTAAAGGGATTTGTCTTATTTTTTCAAATCCTAAAGTCTTTATGAGTCTTTTAACATGTCTCTCGTCAAGAAATGAGCTGCAAATTTCAGCAACATCATGCTGTTCTTTTCCCGAAGCAGATGCTATTGCTGATATTTTTACATTAGAAAATTTTTTAAACATATATTTTTCTCTTTTCAATAATCCGTCCTAACCATAGTATCGGTAAAGAAAAGGATCTTGTAAAAGAATGAGTTTTTTTAATTTAATGGATGTGACACAACACAGATAATTGTAAAAAAAGGTATCATTATCCATTTTTCTGGCGAGCTAAAATCAGAGTTACCATTTCTCCAATATTTTTTAACTTCTTCAGATCTTCAATTGAAAATTTAATTTTAAATGTTTCCATGACAGCCACAAC
This sequence comes from uncultured Clostridium sp., assembly GCA_945874585.1. GTDB lineage: Bacteria > Bacillota > Clostridia > TANB77 > CAG-508 > CAMCHB01. Next base: position 2,635 of record CAMCHB010000075.1, read on the forward strand.
AATATTTATAAATTCAAGACTGTCCCAATCCTGAATATCACTGGATACAGTATCCTCTTTTAACACAATATCAACACTGTCAAATACATCTCTAAAAACAGATGTCAGTTGCTCAAAAACGTCTTCTCTTGTCATTTCTAATTCCGTTGTATTTCCAGATATTTTACAGGATCTTAATCTATCAATAATGACTGCAACAATAATATGAAGCATACCCTTCCACATATTAAGAGGATGGTCCATACACAGTGTCTATTCTACACAAATATGCTGATTTGACTTTTGGTACGGAGTATTTATCTCGTACTTCCAGACTGTATTACCTTTGTCATCCTCTGAAATTTTTTTAAAGCCGTGAGTACCATAGAATTCTGAAACCATGCTGTTCTTATCTGTTCTGAAATAGTAACCAACAATACATGACAATTTCATGGTGATTGCAGCTTCTATCAGTCTATCAAGCATAGCAAGTTCAAAGTCTCTTTTTAAAACTCTACAACTCATAAGCCACAGTCTTATATGTAGGACATCATCTAAAATTTCACCAATCACCAGTGAAACAATTCCGTTGTCACCAAATTTATCAGTTAATTTTCCATAAAAGGTAAGATATCTTTTATTATTGGATATCTTTTCAATCTCATTTTCTGTCAGTCTGAGAGTTGTCAGATTGAATTGATTACTTTTATTGGTCAACTGGGAGATCCTTTCAAAATATAAAGGTTCAAATGGTTTTATCTGAGCTTTCATTTCAAGAGAGTCTAGATACTCCCCATAATTTTTAAACTGGCTTTTCAAATTAGCTCTCTGCTGATTTGATTTATACATCTCATTTCTTTTTAGGTCATCTTCTGATAAGGATATGTTCTCAAAGAAACCAGATCTGTCGATTGTGCTGATATAACTTGTGACATCTTCTATATTAGGTGCAATGACACCTGTTATCTGACTTGTTACAAGATCACGTTCTGAAGGATTGTCATCTACAAATACCAAGCTGTCTGCAGATACATTGATATCATTGGCAATTTCTTTAAAATTAAGGTCTTTATTGTTCCAGTTTGCTTTTATCTGAACAAAATCATCCTTTTTAAGGATTGAATCAGGATGATTTAAACCTAATAAAGCATTTTTTTCATCATTTTTAGAACAAACACTCAGTGTTATGCCAATCTTAGCTAAAGATTTTAAATAACGCTGAAAGTCCTGATAAGCCTGACCGTCTGAAGTTTCCTGTCCCAAAGAAATTCCTTCTACACCGTCATCACCTATAACTCCTCCCCAAAGGGTGTTATCCAAATCAAGTACCAGTCCTTTCTTATTTTTTCCGTAGATGGCCTTAACTATATTAGCCACATTGAAGCTTAAAACAGGGATTGCAGGTACTGCCAGACAGTATTTATACATATAGTAATAGAAAGGATCTGACCATTTAGAAAGGCCATATGAAGAAGATATATAGTTAATATCTACAATGTGCAAATTTTTGTGCTCACAGGCATATTCAGAGAACTTCAAATTTAGTCTGTTTACAAAATTAACTTTTCCTCTATAGTCAACACAGTCTCGGTTTCCTAGCAATCGGAAATAAGGCATCTCAAAATTGTTCTGTAGAATTGGAACATTGTATTTTGAAGTCAGAGACTCCCATATTTGAATGTATCTTGAAAATTCAGTTTCTAAAAGGTCGTCTACAGCTTTTTTATCGTCTGTAAATTCAGGAAAGTTAATTATATTGTGAACACTGGTACAAACATAGATTATATCGGGTTTAAAAGAAGCTAACTTCTCATTCTCAAAAACTGCATCCTCATAGAATGAGTTGTATTCTGACTCATAAAATTGAGGTTCAATTCCCTCATTCAGAAGAAATAGCTCTAGTACCAATTTAATATCGTTAGTTGTTCCTCCTCCTAATATAGCAATATTCTTTTTAAGTCGAGTATTATTCTGATTTTCATTTGACAGAAGTGATCTCTTGAGAGATTTTTTCTTTTTTAGGATAAAAGAAGAATCAAATGGGTATTCCAATTCTTTTAACATAATGTAATCCTAATTTTTATCCACATTTAAGATATTTGTTTCCCGTAGTTCCACAATACATAATCCTTGATATAACCTTCTACAGTTTTTACTGAAATTACATGATGAAAAGAATCATTTCTTATGTAACTTCGATGAAGCAACTTTCTTTCAAAAGTAAAATTAAAGGTCTTAAAAACAGATAAATATGAACTTCATCACAATCAAGCTCCACAAATCTTCCTCCGCCACTCACAGGGAGGCAATCTCGAACAACAAAGTTTTCTGTTGTATCACAATGGTTAGTTATACCTAGAAGGTTTAAAATTTTAACTGCAATAAAAGATAATAACTCACGAGAAGGGTGTCTTAGATCATAAAATAGCTGACATTTTTTGAAATTTGCTAAAATAAAATTACTTGTTTTTATTTCACAGTTATGTTCTCTATTTTCAAGTTTTTCAACAAATTCATCAAACAAATCCAAAATATAATGATGATCTATAAAATCCTTTTTACAGATCAGATCTGTCAAAAAATTCAAAGTCCGATTTTGATAATATTGATCAATATAACAATCTCTACTTGTAAAAGGAGATACGACATTTCTTGTCATAATATTAAAATCTAATATTGGATTGATATCTAAATACTGTGATTGAGGGAAAAGAAAAGCGGGCATTTTCACGTAATTAGGGACACAAATACAACGGCAACTAGAATTCAATTTTTTTTACGACAACCAAATCATACCGATCATGCTCACAAAATGATTTGACGGTAGATTT
>CAMCHB010000076.1 GCA_945874585.1 uncultured Clostridium sp.
GAAAAAGACTTCCCTGTTTATAAGCTTGATCGTGCTGCTGTTATTTGTCTTGAATCAACAGAACTAATTTTTAACAATCTGAATTGTATTCCTGGATTTTGTTACGCTCAAATTCCAGATCATAACTTGATTTCTAGATGGATTAATCAAGTAATTGAAATTGCTAGAAACAGTAAAAACGAAGATTTGATTTATATTACAAGAAACTATGTGGCAAAAACATTGGCACATACTCCTAAAGAAAATAACAACCTTATGCCTTATAAAGAAGTTTACCTTGCACTTGAAGATGTTGAAGATTATGACTTTTTACGTTATTTTTACATTGCTTTCTTCAACAGTTATAGTCTTGCGAATATTTACCAATGTGATGGTGGAGAAAGGAATCGCAGCTTAGCTACTGAGTACAAAAAAATCAGGAACAGTATTAATAAAGATGAAATGCCATTAACATACAATCTTGTATCTATGCTAGAAAATGGCTATAAGTTTGACTCAAGACATGATAACGAAGATTATATCTTCAGAACATATTTTGAAACATAATAACTAGAGAGAATATCTTGCAAATATTTGGTTCTCCAGCTGATATACACTAACAATTAGCTCTGCTTAACATTTTGATTTATGCCGAGCTAATTTTGACTGATCTGCACTAGTAATACTTGATGATAAACGTCTCACATGCAATATCTTTTTTGAGAGCAGTCAATTCTTAAGGTTGAACCGATAATATCATTCATATGAAGCGTCATGTTTTCAATGATTTTCTTCATATAGGATTTAAAATCAGTGCTGTTCACGATACAGGTTTTATACAGAGAATACAGAATCGTTAGATTCTCAGCTCCTTTACACGTATCACTTGCCATCATGCTGATACGCAGTATATCAATCTCACGGAATTTCTCTTCAACATTATTGTTGTGCATAACTCCATAAGGGCTGTCTAAGAAGGTAGTTAAACCTTCTTTGTTATTAACAAGGTAAAACATAGCCTTATAAAACCTGTCAGAGCATTTTCTCTGCGGATCAATTTTGACTTTACCGTTTGCTCTGCACCTTTTAATGGTTTCAAAGATAGCCTGAGCCTTAGTAAAGAAAGGTTTGACCTTTTCGTTCTTTAACTTGCAGATATCAAGTGATCTGTCTTTATTGCAATCTTTAACTATATCGTTATAGATGCTGATACTTTTTGAAATGATATCTACGAAATACCTGCAGTCTGCAATATCCTGTTCCCTTTGATTAACTTGAAAAGCTAAAGGATGTATCTGAATATGAAATATTTCAATTTGTTTTTTAAACCAGAAATTTTAAACAAACTTGTCTTTTCTCCTGTTATTTTGTCAAAAACGCCTTCTATTCTCCAACTTCTATAAGTAAAAACTCTTTCGCCTTCTAAAAATTGTAGTAAGCAATTTCTTAATCCATTTTTAACTTTTATAAAATCACTCTTTTCCTGTGTATCCTTTTGTATTTTTGTATTTGAAAAAATTCTATCATACTCCCTATCATAATGAATTTGGTACTTTGCAAACTTTTCATAATGAGAATCAGATTGATCAATCATGAAAACTTCAGGTCTTTTCCCGAAATATTCTTCTAATGTGTCTAAATAAAAATTTAAAACATCTTGCCATCTAACAGTTTCTTCAGTTGTAATGTGGTAACACTGACCTAATGAATTTTTATTTCCTACAAGATCAGCTATTCTTAATGAAACATCATAACCATAAGTTAATGTAGTCAGTTTTGAGGCTATATTCTTGCTAAATACAATCTTTTTACCATTTAGAAAACGTTGCAACCAATTTTCTTTTTCATATACTCCAAGTTGAAGTCTGTTATTATAATAAGTTATGTATGGTCTTATTATTGTGTAATTTGAGTAGCCGCTGCTTTTTAAAATATTTTCTTCTCTTGCTTTAGCTAGGGCATATTCATCCGTTTTTAAATATTCAGGATCATTTATGGTATCCAATAATCTAGGAGAATTTTCAGTAATTTTTTCTCCATTTGAATTTGCATAAACTCTAGAAGAACTTAAAAAAATATATTGTTTTGTGTGCGCTAAGTACAAATCACAATATTGTGAGAAATTGTCAGAAGAATAAACCATAAAATCAATAACTGCATCAAAATGCTGGGAAACTATTTTCTTTACAAATTTGATGTCGTGAGCATCGCCTTGTATGTATTTGATCCTCTTCGATTCAGATGTTTTTCTTTTTCTTGAAGTAACATACACTTCATTACCGCGTTCTGCTAATATTTTTACAACAGGCACTCCCATTGCACCTGTTCCACCTAATACCAAAATTTTCATAAAATATATTCTCTAAAAATGAGAATATGCATGGAATTAGGTGGAAATCAACTAGTGATGCATTGTTATAGTCCCAGATCCACCTGTCATATAAACAGTGTCGCCTACAATCATATTACCAGCCCCACTTACCATAATACAGCAAGGACTGCTATTTCTTCTGGCGTCGCAAACATTTTGCAAGGAGTATAAGGCTCGTAAATGCTGTCACCTTCACGTTTTGATAACATAGGTGTTACTTTTGGACCTGTGGCAATTGCATTGACTACAATTCCATATGGAATCATCATATCAGCCAATCCTAAGGTTAACCCTTTCACAGCCCATTTAGAAATTTGATATGGAGTCCAAGCAGGTCTTAACGCAGAAGATGAAGTTACATTTAATATATGTCCATGTATATTCTTTTGAATCATTTGTTTACCTACTGCCTGACTCATAAAGAAAGTTCCTTTTGCATTTGTGTCCATGATGTTGTCATACTCAGTTAGGTCTGTATTCCAAAAATCATGTTTTGATAGAATGCCAACAGAATTGACTAATATATCAATTCTATTTCCTTCAAATAAGGAGCATGCGTCTTCAATTTTTTTAGGCAGTAGATTTACATCTTTTACATCAATTAGAATACTTTCTGCTACCTCCCCTATCGGAAATAAGATTTATAGCTTTATCAAGCCTTTTTTGATTTGATCCTGCTATGATAACTTTTGCGCCACTTGCTATGAATGATTTAGCAATGGCAAATCCAATTCCACTACTAGCTCCAGTTATTAAAGCAACTTTTCCATTTAATAATTTCTCTTTTTCAGTAGGAACTAGTATTGGCATTATTTTTTTTCTTTAGCCATCATAAAAAGAGTGCGGATTAGGCATTTAATTTTGTGCTTCAATTTCACGTTAATGTCTCACTCTATTATAAATTTAAAGTCAATCTCTGTACATTTTCAGCACAACAACCAAGCGAACTATAGAATGAGCACTATATGATTTAAGTAGAGATCTTAAGTTTATAAATACACTAGCATGCAATGCTTACTAGAGTTTAAACTGTAAAATTTCACCTAATAGTTTTGTGATTATGATCGACTTGATTTAGTTGTAGTTAAAATTCATTTGTTAAATTTTGATAATACAATTTTTTTTAAATCTAAAAAAATATTTCTTTTTAAAGCAATTATTATACATATAACAAGAAACAGTGAATATCTCAAATATTCATATGGATATAATAACATTAATAAAGATGCCAAAACGATAAATAAGCATGAAAGTATACATATAACTTTCAAATTGTAGACATTAAATCCATAGTGCTTAATGCATAAACTACGCATAAAAATATAATGCATGACAGCGTATACTATAAAACAGAATAAGGATGTATAAGCTGCAGCTTGATAACCAAACAGCGGAATAAATGTATAGTTTCCAATCAAATTAAAAAAAGCTCCAACAAAAGTTGCTATAGCGATTAAATGTGTCTTTTTGTAATAAAATTCAAATACAGCATAGAATGTATATTGAAAAGAAAAAAATACACCACAGGCTAACGGAGGAACCAACCAAATAGCGTCATAATATTCTTTAGGCGCAAATATACGGACAGCTTCAGGTGCCATAATAATTAGCATTAAATTGAGAACACCAATAATTGTAAATGTTGCGTATGCAACTGAAGATATGTTTTCAATTTCATGAGCTTTTAGTTTTTTATAAAGCCATGGTTCAATTGACATAAAAAAAGCAGCACTAAATACTGAAACAACTTGTGAAACCGATGTGCCAAGGCTGTAAATACCTGCAGATGCTTTTCCGTCAAAATAGCCTATCATGATTCTGTCTGAATTTGTAATGACAACAGAAGATAAATAATGAGGAACAAGAGGAATATTAAACAGTAAAGCATATTTCCAATACTTTAAATTAAAAAAACGATTTTGCTTAGATGTATAATGAAGAATTAATGGAGTGCATATCACTGCTTCAGTTATACATACACCAACAATTCTTGCAGTGGTTTTATCTGACAAATTAATTACAAGAAAAAAACAAAGAATCGGCTTAGATACTGACATCAAAATTGTTACAGTTACCATCTGCTTATACTTAAGATCAACTCTTTGTTCAGAGGCCCAGAATGAATATATGGATGTGGTCCATATCAAAAACAACATACATAACATCTGAATGTTGGTGCATCCAAGCAATTTATTTATGTAATTATCAAATAAGATATAAACAATTAGCCATAATACACATAACAGCAGGTTTAAGCTTACAAGTGATTGTGAAAAATTCTTTCTATCATCTGAAAATTTAATAATACCAGAGGTATAAACACCACAAAATAAATTTAAAGAAACAATTACAGTTGTCACGCCAAACCAGGATAGCCAAACATTATAAGCACCAAATTCAGAGGTGGACATGATTCGTGTAAAAATTGGAGTTGCTATAAATGAAATGCCTTTTTGAAGAAAAAGACAAATCAAGAACCATAAAGTGGCTTTTATTTGAATCGATAAGTTTTTGTATTTTAGAAATAGGTCTGTTAAAAGTTTCATTAGAAATTTAAATGGTTAGTAAAGATACCAAAAATCTTCAACAGAATAGCCAAAACTTATCTGTTGAAGAATTTTTTTTTCAATTTTACAAAATCAAAATGACGTCGTTAGACGTGCTTTCTCTTTATTATACTTTTCATCTTTTGATATGTTTTTTCACCAAGAACATCTTTTGCTATTTTTTTTGCAGAACTTGAACTAGAAGTTAGTGTAATTTTTGTTACATTATATGCAAAGTCATCATCATCTACGTTTACAAAAACTTCAAAAAGAATTGGTTTTTCAAGTTGTTCTGGCGTTGTAAAATGCTTTAAATTTGATAAATACTCTTCTTTTGTTTCTGCTGATATGTATTCAAAACCAAGAGCTTCAGCAATTCCTTTGATAAGTTTTCTTGACTTTTTACCGTTATGCCCTCCTGCAGAAAAGAATAAATCTCTTTCTGATTTACTGAAATTAATTCCTGTGCTGTTTGGACAATGCATTTCATAACCAGTA
>CAMCHB010000077.1 GCA_945874585.1 uncultured Clostridium sp.
GAGATCAGCCTCGGTCTCGTGGGCTCGGAGATGTGTATAAGAGACAGACTTTAATTCCTAATCTGGTGCGGATGAGAGGAATCGAACCCCCACGTCAAAGACACTAGATCCTAAGTCTAGCGCGTCTGCCAGTTTCGCCACATCCGCAAATCATTTATATATTAACACACTTCACTTTGTCTTGTCAAGTCTAATTTCATAAATGAAACAAATTTTGTTTATACTTTTTATAAAAATCTTGCATTTTTTCTAAAAGTGTGTGTAATGTGTATAATATATAATAAGAGTAGTTCGTTCGCCGAGTTAATTACGGGTCGACAGCTTGTCTGTTGGCAGTACACATAGATGTGAATTTTATCGTTATATTTTTACTCAAAAGCAGATATCTAATTTTAAAATAGAAAATGCAACAATTTTCCAAAAACATAACAAAACCCTTTTATCATGATTGCATGGTAAAGGGGCTTTTTTCTTTTAAAATCAAATGCGGTTAGATATTGACTAAATAAGGCAGGTGACATATAATAAAGGAAAATTGTATCAATCAAAGGAAAAAATATAGGAGGGTATCGTGAAATTTGTATTGATTATAGCGTATTTAATATTAACTGTATCAGGAGTCGTATTTATGAAATTGGGAGGAAATCCAGGAAGTCTAGCTTTAAAAGATGGAACCATCACATTAGGTATGAGTGTTGTCAGTGGCATTGGATTTGTATGTTATTTGTGTAGTTTTTTATTGTTTACTCGTATAGTAACCATGTTTAATTTAAGCTACATATTTCCTATCTTAACAGGAATAGTTCAAATCTTGACATTGGTGGCATCTTCAGCTGTATTAAAGGAAAGCATTCCATGGCAATCTGCTGTAGGAGCATCTATAATTATTGTCGGTATTATTATTATGAACTTAAAACAAACACAAACGTCATAGGAGGGAAGGAAACGTGGATAAAATTTCAATTGTTGTACCTTGTTACAACGAGGAAGAAGCGTTACCATTTTTTTATAAAGCAATTGTAGAAGTTATGAAAAAAATGGAGCCAGTTGAATTTGAAATCATTTATGTAAATGATGGCTCAAAAGATAATACGCTAGGTCTTTTAAGAGAATTAGCGAAACAAGATTCACGCATGAGATATATTTCATTTTCTAGAAATTTTGGAAAAGAAGCTGCTATGTATGCTGGATTAACAGCTACAACAGGTGATTATGTAGCTGTTATGGATGCTGATTTACAAGATCCGCCAGAACTTTTAGTCGAAATGTATGATATTCTAAAAAAAGAAGATTACGATTGTGTGGCAACAAGAAGGGTAAATCGTAAAGGAGAGCCACCAATTCGTTCATTTTTTGCAAAACTATTTTATAAAATTATCAACAAAATTTCCAATGCTAATATTGTAGATGGAGCAAGGGATTTTCGATTGATGAACCGAGAAATGACAGATAGCATTCTTTCTTTAGGCGAATACAATCGTTTTTCAAAAGGAATTTTTGGTTGGGTAGGTTTTCGAACCAAATGGTTAGAATATAAAAATGTAGAAAGAGTTGCAGGAAAAACCACTTGGTCATTCTGGAAATTATTTTTGTATTCAATCGATGGAATTATTGCTTTTTCAACAACACCTCTTGTTATTTCTACTTTAATGGGATGTTTATTCTGCTTTTTAGCAATTATCATGGTGTTTGTCATTATCTTTAAAACCATTATGTATGGAGATCCGGTATCTGGATGGCCATCTACTGCCTGTATCATCTTATTTGTTGGTGGCATTCAGCTATTTTGCACGGGTATCATAGGTCAGTATTTAGCTAAAACATATTTAGAAGTAAAGAAAAGACCAATCTATATTGTGAAAGAAACCGAGGAAAAACTTAAAAAATAGGAAAATAGAACGAAAAAATGATAGGAAGATATTTACACATTATGTATACTATAGTATAATAATAAGGTAGAAAAACTTTATTCAAAAGATAACAGAACCAATTGAAAAGAGAAAAAATTGTTGGGGAGGAAATATGAGTAGAGTAAAGACATTTGCCAAATACTTTATAATGTTTATTTTAGTCTATTTTTTAGTAGATTTTATGGTAAACAATATGATTCAAAATAGCTATGTAGAGATGGAAGATACCAGTGTCGCTCAAGATGTTGGTAGTTCGTATACGATAGAAGTAAAAAAAGCAACTAAAAATATATCTGGTGGTGAATTGGAATTAAAAATTACGAAAAATGAAAATAAACCAGAAACCAAATATTTAAAAGTTGATTTTTACAATCAAGCTAATCAAATTATTGGTTCACGTTATATCGATCCAACCAGTGTAGAGATTGGACAGAGCAAAGATATGGATATGAAATTTTCGTATAAGGATTATGACCATTCTAGAATATCAACCATAGCAGAATTACCATCCAATGCACTAAATAGTAACAATGGTAAATATTTAGGATTAGCTGTTTTAATAGGATTGATTACATTATGTTATGTTTTATAAAAAAAAATATATACTTTCGTAGTATATATTTTTTTATGTAATAGGAAAGAAATCATTTCCAATTTCGGAATGGATTCTTAAGGAAAAAAGAAATTCAAGAAATTTCTTAAATTTCCGGAAATAGGTTGATATTTTGTACTACATGTAATATAATTGTAAAAATATTGTAATAAGTGAGAAAAGGAGAGATAGTATGTTCAAATTCGGACAAGATATTGGGATAGATTTGGGAACAGCAACGGTTATTGCCTATGCAAAAGGAAGAGGAATTGTTCTTAGAGAGCCTTCAGTTGTAGCGGTTAATAGTGATACTAATGAGGTTTTAGCAGTTGGAAAAGAAGCAAGAAGAATGCTTGGTAGAACACCAGGAAATATCGTTGCAACAAGACCTCTAAAAGATGGTGTTATTTCCGATTATACCGTAACCGAAAAAATGCTAAAGCATTTTATTACCAAAGTATGTGGACGCTTTATTTTTTCTCCTAGAATTATGATTTGTATTCCTTCTAAGGTAACAGAGGTAGAAAAAAAGGCTGTTATCGATGCTGCTCTTCAAGCTGGAGCACGCAAGGTTTATTTAATTGAAGAACCAATTGCTGCTGCAATAGGTGCTGGTATTGATATATCAAAACCATGTGGTAATATGATCGTTGATATCGGTGGAGGAACTACTGATATTGCAGTCATTTCACTTGGTGGATCTGTGGTTAGTAGTTCACTAAAAGTAGCAGGAGATAAATTTGATGAATATATTGTGAAATATATCAAAAAGAAACATAATATTATGATTGGTGAAAGAACAGCTGAAGATCTTAAAGTAAATATTGGATGTGTTTATCCAAGAATTCAAGACGTAGAAATGGATATTCGTGGTAGAGGATTGATTGATGGCTTACCAAAAACGATTACCATTAAATCAAGTGAAATCATGGAAGCATTGCAAGAACCTGCTTATCAAATTGTAGATGCAGTACATTCTGTCCTTGAAAAAACCCCACCAGAATTATCAGCAGATATTAGTGATCGCGGCATTTATATGACAGGTGGAGGATGCTTGGTAAATGGACTAGATAAATTGCTAGCACAAGAAACAGGAATTAACGTCATGATTGCTGAAGATGCTATTTCATGTGTGGCATTAGGAACTGGAAAAGCCTTAGATGATTTAGATAAATTAGATGGAAAAAAATAAAAATCACTGAAAGGTAGTAGTAAGGTGAAACACGAAGAAAATAACAAGAAAAAGAAGGTATCTTTCTTTACATTGCGGTTGTAAAGTTAACCAATATGAAACAAATGCTATGGCACAGAAATTTTTAGAAGCTGGTTATGAATGGACAGAATTTGACCAAAAGGCAGATGTTTATATTATTAACACATGCACCGTAACAAGTATGTCAGATAAAAAATCAAGACAAATGCTTCGCAAAGCAAGAGCCTTAAATGAAAAAGCAATCATTGTGGCAGTAGGATGTTATGCGCAAGTTTCTAAAAATGAGTTAGAGAAAATACCAGAGATTGATTTAATATTAGGAATCAACGAAAAAAATGATATTGTAAAATATGTAGAACAATATAAAACGGATGCTACTAGAATAGAAATAGCAAGTGATGTTATGCATCAAAGAGAATTTTTAGATTTTGGAGAGATTACGTTTTCAGAAAAAACAAGAGCGGTTATCAAAATAGAAGATGGATGTGACCGCTTTTGTTCTTATTGTATTATTCCGTATGCAAGAGGAAGAGTAAGAAGTAGAAAGCCAGAATCCATTCTTAGAGAAATGGAACAATTGGCTAAAAGAGAAATCAAAGAAGTAGTTTTAACGGGGATTCACATTGCCTCTTATGGAAAAGATTTAGAACAAAACATTACTTTAATTGATTTATTGGAACAGTTAAATCAGGTAAATGGGATTCAACGTATCCGTTTAGGGTCTTTGGAGCCAACCATTATCACCGATGATTTTGTGAAACGTGTTACCAAATTAGAAAAAGTATGCAATCATTTTCATTTGTCTTTGCAAAGTGCATGTGATGCTACATTAAAAAGAATGAATCGTCGCTATACAGTGGAAGAATTTAAGCAATGTATAAAACGCTTACGAGATGGGTATCATAACGAAGTAACATTAACAACCGATGTTATTGTTGGATTTCCAGGAGAAACTGAAACCGAATTTCAGACAACATTGGCAAATTTACAAGAAATGCATTTTACTAAAATGCATGTGTTTAAATTTTCTCCACGAAAGGGAACAAAAGCTTTTGAAATGAAGGAACAAATTTCTCCTGAAATAAAGGAAAAGCGTAGTAAAAAGGTAATCGAATTATCAGATAAAAATGAAAGAGAATATGAAAAACAATACGAGGGAAAAATCATTCCTGTTTTAATGGAAAAAATCGAAGGTAATTGGATTACAGGGCATAGTACCAATTATTTAAAGGTATGTGCTCCGAAAATGAATGTTGAAAATGAAATTGTGATGGTTAAAATAGAAAAAGCGAAAAAAGGTGAACTAATGGGGGAAATCTTAACAGATTTTGTCACAGAACTGAAATAAAAATGTAATAAAAAAACAAGTCTAAATACTTGCTAAATGGTTAAAAATATAGTATATATAAAAGAGGATACAAAAAAGAAATTGTCAAAGCAAAGCTGTTA
>CAMCHB010000078.1 GCA_945874585.1 uncultured Clostridium sp.
ATACGATATCAGCCTCGGTCTCGTGGGCTCGGAGATGTGTATAAGAGACAGTAATGCATGTCTTATATGGTGGTCAAAATAGATACTTGTAAAACTATGATCTCCTAAAGCATGCATCAATTTGGGTCTTAGATGGTGGTCAAAATAGATACTTGTAAAACGCGATACCTGTTTAAATCAGTTGCAGAAATGTCTTAGATGGTGGTCAAAATAGATACTTTTAAAACGACAATGACTTCTAATTCTGTTATACGTCTGTCTTAGATGGTAGCTGAAACAGATACTTGTAAAACTAAGCGGTAACCGTTACTCTGTACAATTCCAGTCTTAGATGGTGGTCAAAATAGATACTTTTAAGACATCAAACTTAACAAAACTTCTTAAACCTTTTGTCTTAGATGGTGGTCAAAATAGATACTTATAAAACTAGCAAAAAAGCAGCTCGAGTTTTTCTTGAACTGCTTTTTTATTTGCTGTAGCAATTAATCTGTCACATCTTTAGATTGCCAGTCTCTAATGTAGCCTAACGTTTGTAATCGAACAAGCCAATCCTTTACTGTTTTCTCTCCATGAGGTTCAAAATCTACTTTATATTGTTGCTTATCCCCATTAAATACAGTCTGTTCAAAGAGAAATTCTCCTAGATTACTAGGATCACCCTCAGTAGAGCCAACGAAGTATATAGCATCGTTAACGCTTGTTTCAGGAAGCCCATGAGGACCAGGATAGGTGTCGATAAAACCCTTCACCTTTTTGCCTTTAAAAATATGATACATCTTGAAGCGTCTTTTCATGACTTTTCTCCTTTTTCAGTAGTATCAACAATCTGTATTTAGAGTTTTTTTAATTTACTTCGATGACACGAAGTAAAACCATGTCATTATGATAGGTTTAAATGACAAACACTGCAATATCAAATAATACCTTTTTAGTAAGCTTAGTATATTAAGGCTTTTGGGATCATTTGTTGGATTTACGGCTAAATCTTGCACTATTTGTCATCCAAAATGCACTATTTGTCATTTAGCTAATTTTAAAGAGAGTAATCAAAAAGAACAGTTCAACGGTCATATAGTTGGGCTGTTCTTTAGTCATAAGGATATATTATTTTATTCTAGCGGTTTCTTAATGATTAAGAAAGACAACAAGAATCTTACTAAGACTAAGCCTTCAATAGCACCAATAATAGCAAGCATAATATGAATTACACTTGCACTCATCACACCTTTAGCAAAGAAATTAACTACCATAACACCAGTAGCTACAATAATCAGCAAAGCCAAAATGAGCAAGTTTCTCATATTGATAGCGTATTTTTTGCTAATAGGTAAATAGTAATCTGCTGTAAGGGCCATGATACCAATTTCAATACCTGCACCCATAGCAAACAGTGTCAAATAGAAAGCAAACAAATAAGACATTGTGTGTAAAGTCATTCTTCTCCCCCTCCTTTCGTATAATTAATTTTAGCTCGAAAGCTCTATCCATTTGGCGTACACACCAAATAGGTCAAAATCAGCACTTCTCATCAGGGATGCAACAAATCAAAAACAGACCGATTAGATAACCGATCTGTTTTTAAAAAAGTAAAAAATAGATTACTTGAAGGCCATCCTTTCTTTTTAGAATCTAAAATGACCCACAATTTTATATAGAAATTAGATATAGTTCTTTTGTGTTTGAAACGTATTTTTAGTATTTTAGCATAGCATCCCTCCTTTAATTGATTGGGGATGTTTTTAGTTTACTTGAGAGCTAATTTGAATATAAGTAACTAAGTAATGAACTACACCGACACTAAAGTGTCGGGTTTTTGGAAACACTGAGTAGTGTTTAGGATCTTACTGGCTATTAACGCCATACCTAACTCACACAGCTATTTACCACGGCCGGTTCCCGATTTTCTTTAAAGCATCTGCAGAATATGAAAAACAATTATCCAAAATAGCAAGCCACCACTAAGTGAAATTAGTGTAGTCAGTAAAATGTATGACCCTAAGCTTTCCATTTCTTCATCATTATTTTTCGTTTTTTCCTCTTCTTCATCAGCAGGAAACGCTTCTTTTAATGCTTTAGACAAATTAACTACCTTAGTTTTTGTTTTTCCCATTTATTTGTCCTTTATTTTTTAATTACTTACGATTTACTATTTCTTACCTTTTTTTACGTGGATCTTTAATACCGGTTACTTTTTCCATACCTTTAGTAGTTACCACAAGGGTATTGCCAAATTTACGCCAGGAACCGGTTGGCCACTTTTCAGGGTATTCATTAATCATGCTACGTACATATGCAGGATTTTTACCCCAAATTTCTGAAGCATCCTTAGCAGTCATAATATTTTCATTGTTTAAATTAACCATATTCACTACCTGTTCCATTTAGATTAAATAGTTGTAGCTTCTAATACTCACTACAGAGTCTCTTGTATGCATCTGCACTCAAGTTCTTTTTCCACGATTTATTCTATGAATTTAAATTTTTCATTTCAGAAAAACTCTAAGTTTTTACTACTTTTCATTAGATTTATTAATATTTTGAAAATGAATCAAACTAAGTCTTTTTTGAACTGGCATATTAGGAGCAAGCATTCTGAAGCTTTGTTTTGGTCCGCCTGCCCCATAAATATTTGAGTTGCTTAAACGGACGTAACGACTGATTTGTTCTTTTTTCTTTTTAGATTTAAACAAGTGCAAGTGCATATGCATTTATCTTTTCCTTTGCTTAATTTAATGATTGAAGGTAATTAAATTCTTTTAGTTCCCAGCACTACATAACCAGGCTTTTGTTCAAAATCAGTAATGTAGGTGATTAAGCAGAAAACTCTTCTGCCGGAATACTCGCCAGTTGTTGAATCATACTCTCTTAGAATTAAGACCTCGCCTTCTTGGAAGTCAAGATCATTTTGGCGAATCTCAAAATTCTTTCTGCCTTCTTTTTGTGCTTGAAAGTATTTTGGTTCAATCTTCAATTCCTTTACTTTTACAGTTCTTACTCCATGTACTGCATCAAATACTCTCATTACTAGTCCCCTTTCTTTTTATTCATTAAAAATTCTTCAATATCAGGTAGTGGTGCAAACTCAAACCGTTCTTGATAGTTAACTTGATTATCAGTTTGGTAACGGATATGCATCTTAGGTCTAATATGACGTAAGTTTTCTAAAGTCTTTTCTGCATATCTGTTTAGTTGCATTTGATAATCTTGTCCATATTCCAACTTAATGAGCCAATCATCTTCACGACTATAATCACTAAGCACTTCCCCATTAACGGCTTTCCATCCTGTTACAGTTCTAATATGATTGTCTCCGGCAACAACACCGCAATCTGTGATAATCGTTTTACCAAAGCCATAGGAAGTTTTACCTTTAGTGTGATATGGAACAATATAGCTATATCCCATCAGGCAGTCGCCTTGTGCCATCTCCTGCATGTTCTTGTTGCCAAAGTACAAAATTCTATCAATAGGAAGCCACATATGGTAATCAAGCAAGTTGTCCATTAATGACCGTCTGAAGCCGATATACATATCAGTTGAGTCAGGATCTAGTTGAACTACCTTGTCCAATAAGATGAAGCCCCTCAGTTTGCCGCTATCATTAACTACGGAAACATTAGAGAGCAAAGCCTGCCATCGAACTATTTCATGGTTTTCTGCTATTGGCTTTAATTTTTGTCTTTCTTTTTCTCCGGTATGTTCCGCCCAATTAATCGTGAACGGAATCGTTTGTGTTCTTACGTAGTTACAAATATCATCTTCAGTTGCGTTATATTCTTCAGCATCCGCTAATTGATCCCTACCCACATAAGGCATTTGCCAGATATTTTCTTTCTTAATATCATGAGCAAGTTCTAATAAAGCTGCAGATTGAGGATTATTTTCGTAAATCAGCTTTTTCGTGCGATATGCTGTAGCTCGCCTATTATGTTGCAACTTCTTTAGCTTTTTATATTTCATGTATCTTTGCTCTCACCTCGTTTATTTTGTTTTGTTAAATAATACAAAAATAAAACAGCCATTTCAGAGTTTCTCCATACTCTCAAAAATGACTGTTTTCAGCGTGCGTTTTTTGTAGCTGCTTTTTAATTTGGGAAACAAGTCAGCTTTCTTTTCCAAATTGCGCCCTAGAAGCCTATCAGCAAGATTGCCACACCTGTGCAACCAAACGCTAGCGCCATTGAGATAATGCTTGTTTTTCCGTGTTTAAACATAGCAAACACATCTAGTGCAACGGAAAAAATTAATAAAATGAACAATACGGCTATCAATTTTAATTTTTAGCTCCTTTCTTATGCTTATGACGTATTTTTCGTCATATTTACCACATTTTTCTTTTTGTCAAATTTGTTTTTAGAAAATATGGTAAGTCGGTTAATGTTTCTTCTTATTATCGGGGATGCACCGGATTTTTTCAGATTAGCTTCAAAACAGAAAAAAAGCACCGTTTTTCACAGTGCTTTTTTTCCTTATCTTGTTTAGTTTGAAGACACCTTAAGCAAAATCCATAACAATCAGGAAATTGTTAATCTTATTTTTTTCTGTACTTCTTCAAACAAATCAGATGGTAAATATTCTATGAACTGCCATTTTCGTCTTTTATAATCGAAAGACCTTAACTGTTCCACATAAATAGCACCATCAGATTTAGTTCGATTATCTAAATGAACATGAAGGGGATAATTACTTCCATCAAAATTCCCATGAGAGATAGGTACAACCCAAGCAAATGGAGAAGTTTTCATTATCATATCATTGCTTACTACCACTGCTGGTCTTCACTTTTGTATCTCTACTCCTGTAGACGGATCAAAGTTTATATATATAATACTACCGCTGGTAGCCCTTTATTGGCCGTTTTTCTACCATATCTCTCTTCCTTCAGATTTCATTTCATCCCATTCTTTCATTTCGTCAGTGACCTCATACTTTCCATGCCAATTCTTAAAAAGCTCTTCGATAGAATCTGGTACTTTCTTACTAGGAGAAAGTATTAAAGTGCCATTTTTCCCTTTCTTGAACTTAAATTCCGTTCCTGGTTTTACATTAAATGACTTAGGAATG
>CAMCHB010000079.1 GCA_945874585.1 uncultured Clostridium sp.
GCTATATAGTTTAAAACCTCAAAAATCAAAGCCTGAAAGAGTTCCTGTCCGTGTAAAATGGTATAATTTTCGCCTTCTAACAAATTGACTAATTTTTTATTTTTTTGCAAATTTTGAGACAGTACAATTTTCTGTACACTTTGTTGATAGAGAATCTCACATAATCGATGATAAAATTTCTTTTCTAACACTTTTGACCAAATACCTGCAAATGGAGGTACATAACAAATCCTGTGATTCTCTTTTTGCTGAAAACTAACAATGCCTCCTATTTTTCTCAAAACATAAAATATTTTTGCAGAAAAATGGTCAGATTCCAAATCTTCTAATTCCAATTCTTTTAAATAGCAAATATTGATACAATCACCCTTTGCTAATGTATGGTGTAAATTGTATCAATATGCTTGTTTTCGATTTTATTTTTCTTGTTGTCGAATGCGAATGTTAGCCTCTTCTAATTGTTTTTCTGTTACTTCACCTGGTGCTCCCATCATAAGGTTTTGTGCTTTATTATTCATTGGGAATGGTATAATTTCACGAATATTATCTTCATTTCGTAACATCATAATCATACGGTCAATACCAGGCGCAATACCAGCATGTGGTGGAGCTCCATAATGGAAAGCTTGGAACAAGGCAGGGAATTTTTCCTCAATTGTTTTTTGATCATAACCTGCTATTTCAAATGCCTTGATCATAATTTCTGGATCATGATTACGAACAGCACCAGAAGATAATTCAATTCCATTGCACACAATATCATATTGATAAGCAACAATATCCAAGGGTTCTTTTTCTTCCAATGCTTTTAAACCACCTTGTGGCATAGAAAATGGATTGTGACAAAAATCTAATTTTCCTTCCTCATTGATTTCATACATTGGGAAATCAACAATCCAGCAGAATTTATAAATATCTTTTTCAATCAAATCTAAGCGAACAGCTAATTCTTCACGAATTTGTCCTGCTATTTTTTGAGCAATTCTTTTTTGTTCTGCAATAAAGAATAAAGCGTCATTTGGTTTAGCTCCTACTTGTTCCAACATTTGTTTTGTGTGATCTGGTGTAATAAATTTGGCAATTGGTCCTTGTAAAGTACCATCTTCATTTACTTTTAACCAAGCCAATCCTTTGGCTTTACATTCTGTCATAGCATATTCTGTCATGCCTTCGAAGAAACTTCTTGGATTTTCTCCACCCTTTGGCACACAAATAATTTTAACGGTTTTATTTTTGAAAGCATTGAATTCCAATTCTTCAAATATGTTGGTAACATCTTGTATAATCAATGGATTTCTTAAATCTGGTTTATCAGAACCATATTTCTCCATTGCATCTGCATAGGCAATTCTTGGGAACGGATATTGTGCTACTTTGGTATGAGATAAATCACGAAATGTATTGTACATCACTTCTTCCATAACAGCAAAAACATCCTCTTGTGTTGCAAATGCCATTTCCATATCCAATTGATAAAATTCACCCGGTGCACGATCTGCTCTTGCATCTTCGTCTCGAAAACATGGTGCAATTTGAAAATATTTATCAATTCCTCCTACCATAAGCAATTGTTTAAATTGCTGTGGAGCCTGTGGTAAAGCATAAAATTTACCAGGATGTACACGGCTTGGTACTAAATAATCACGCGCTCCCTCTGGTGAAGAACTGGTCAAGATAGGAGTTTGGACTTCCAAAAATCCTCTTTCAATCATTTGATTACGCAAATATTGAATCACTTTCGTACGGAAAAACATATTTTCTTTCACCTTATCATTGCGTAGATCCAAATAACGGTATTGTAATCTAAGATCTTCACGCACTTCTTTTCCGCTATTGATTTCAAAAGGTAAATTTTTTAATCGTTTTCCTAACATTTCAATCTTGTCAGCAAATAGTTCAACTGTACCGGTTACAATATTAGGATTTATGGTATCTTCTGCTCTTTTTCGAACAACACCTTCTACACTGATAGTAGATTCGTTTGGTATTCTTTTGGCTTGTTCTACAAGAGCATCATTTCCAGAACATACAACTTGTGTGATTCCATATTGATCACGTAAATCAATAAAGACAACACCTCCTAAATCTCTCACTACTTGAACCCATCCAGCTAATTTTATTTTTTGTCCTACGTGTTCTTCTCTTATTTGTGAACAATTATGTGTTCTATACTTTTCCATCTTGTCGACTCCTTTCTATTTATTTAATATAATATTTTGAACAATTTTCCAAACATCGTCTTTTTCACGATCTTTTTCCCAGAAAGCAACACCTGCTAAATCGTAATCGCGTGCTAGCAACAATTTCTCTTGAATTGATTTTTCATCCTCAATCCACATTCTTTTCTTATTATTTCCATCTGCAAATTCTACATAATATTGTCTTAAATCTTCATTCCATGTTTTAGTTATATTGGCTGGAATAAGGGAATCCACATCCTTCATATCTACCGTTTTTGTTTTAGGATCTGTTAATTCACCAGCTGCATTTTCTGTCCAAATTCTCGTATAAAATGGAATGCCTAAAATCAGTTTGTTTTTGGCTACTCCCTCTTGTCCTAGGAATTTATCCACATTTGTCTTAACCCAATTGTATCCAGCTGTTGTACCAGCTTTTGTGCTTTTGGCCGTATTTTGGTCATAAGCCATAAATACAATGTAATCTGCATTGTTTGCAATTGCATTTCGATTGAAACACAATGACCAAGTTTCTGAACCATCTGGAGCTGTTACATCAACTGATAATTTGATGCCTTTTTCACGTAATCTTGGATACAATTCAATGATCAAGCGAGAATACATTTCTTTATCGCTTTGATACATGTTTTCAAAATCCATATTGATACCATCTAATTGATAGATTTCAACTGCTTTCATAATATTACTGATTAGATTTTGTCTTAGTTGATAATCATTTAATACTTCTGTTGTAGTTTCAATTCTGGATTCATTCGAAACCATTGCCCAAATTTGATAGCCATTTTCTTTAGCCCAGTTACGATATTGCATACCTGCCTCGCCAGCTTTATCAACCAAATCCCCTTTGCCTAATTGTTTCAAAGAAAAGAAAGAAGGTGAAACTACATTTATACCCTCTATTTTGGTTTCTCTTCGGTCAGGTGTTTGGGCAAATTCTGAATAATAATCCCAAACCAAACTTACCTTTTGTCCTTTAAATGGGTCTGTTTCTGTTTTGGCACTTCTAACCGTTTTTTTATTGGTCAAATCTTTTTCTTGTATATAACCAATTTTTCCATTCTCTGTTCGAACCCTTACCCATCCATTATTATCTGAAATCCATACCACATTAGCATTGGCATCAATTTTATCGACCGTTCCAGATAATACTTTTGCTTTATACTTTACTGCCAATTTTTTGGTAGTTTGTGCTTGTATCTGTTCACGATCTAATGAATCAATGGTAATCGTGTTAGTTGCTTGAATTTGTTGAATGGCAATGTCATATACCTGATTCATCTCTGAAATAGGAAAATAGATTTTATCGTCTCTCTTGATAATGGTTCCCTTAATTGGATAGCTTGTACCATTAACCTTCATTTTATTTTCGCCAATTACAATGCTAGCTTCTTTCGTATTAGAGGTTGTAATGTACTGATTGTATTTTTGATCATAATATAAATATTTATCAAAGAAATTAGCAATATCTGCTTTGGATAAATAGATAATGCCATTTTCAATTAAAACATCTTCTTTTAGGCTATCACTATTGGTTACATTTCGATTGTTAATGATCAAACGCATTCCCTCATGCCTTGGCACAGCATAATCTGGTGCTTTGGCTAATATAAATGCTACCAATCCTAAAGCAATCAAAACAATGATAATATTACGAATGAATTTTCCAATATTTCTTTTTTCTTTTTCTATTCTTTTTCCTTTTTCCACAGTAAACCTCTTTCCCCTTTATTCGATTTTATTGTTATAATATATCACATAACCATTCTTCTTTCAATTCATTTGACAAAATAAAATGGAAAAACAGAGGTAATTTTTAAATGATACCTCTGTTTTTTCTCTCTTATTCTTTTTCAAACTGTCCATAAATTTTATCTTTCTAGATTTTTCCATTTTTCAGAACTTTTTTCTTGTTTTTCTTTTCCTTTTTCAATAGAATCCTTCAATTTAGATTCTGCTCTTTGCAATAATGTTTCTTTTGTTTCCAAACTACGGTCATACAATTCTTCTTTTGCATTTTTCATTTTCGTCATAAATTTTTGTTTTTGTTGATTCATCTTTTCTTGCATAGCAGGTATTGTTTCTTGTTTCATGCTATCTACTTTTTGGCTTAATTGATCGATTACTTGTTGTTTAAATTTGCCTACACCGTTTAATTTATTCCACAATTTTCCCACCATTCTTTGCCATACATTTTGTTTTGGGACCATTGCTAATTGCTTGTTTTGATCAATGGTTAATTGTTCTATATTTTGATCTCTTTCTTTCTCGCAATTTTTAATTTCTTGGTCACATGCTACCAAAATGTCTTGTATTTTTTGGCGTTTCTCATCGATTTCTTTTAAAGCCTGTTCCATTTGCCCAAAAGGACTTTCTTTTTTCATTTTCTTTAATTGCTCTGTTTTAGCTGTTACATCATCAAGATTTCCTTTTTCTAATTCCAAACGAATCTCTGCTATCTTACCAGCTTCTTCTATTTTATAATCCTTGTATTCTTGGTTTTCTAACACACTATGATGCTCTTCCATCATTTCTTGTTGTTTTAAAATAGTCCTTTGTTCGCGTTCTTGCCATCTTTCCTTTTCCTTTACAGCACCTTGCAATCTTTCTTCATATTTTTTTTGCAAATCTGCCAAACTACTCTGATAAGATGCCACAATACTTTCTTTGTTTTGCTCTGTATTATTATAATTTTGAGCCAATTCTTCTGCTTTTTTTCCATATTTTTTAGCTTGTTCTAGCATTGTTTCCTTCATTTTACTTGTTTTATCTTGAATTTGCTCTTTTCCTTCTCTAGCAAATATTTTGGTTGTAAGCATAGCATTTTTTGCTTGTATTTCCATCAATTCCTTCACTAG
>CAMCHB010000080.1 GCA_945874585.1 uncultured Clostridium sp.
ACACACTGCATATCGTCGGCAGCGTCAGATGTGTATAAGAGACAGGTGAAGGAGAACTTTCATTGAACTTTGGGACAGGTGCACAGATGAGTGTGCTGACAAAAGATGTAATATATTCCGGTGAATATCAGATAAGACCTTATTTTAACGGATACTATATCAAAACGATACCGCATATTCCCTCTGGAAGAGCATTAAATGTTTATTATAATTTTGTGAAAGAAGTAGTGAACAGATTTGTTACGGTGGAGGATGGAGAATTATGGAATTATATCAATTCTCAGGCGGAGCAAAACAAATGTCCTAATCTAGAAATTGACATGAGTTTTTTTTCTAATCCAATAACAGATCACAGTAGGGGAGCAATTGGAAATATTGGTGAAAAAAGTTTTCAAATAGGTAATTTGTTTGATTCAGTTTATACCCAAATGGCGGAGAATATAGAGACAATTTATAAGAGATTAGGACAACCATTTGTAAAATCCATTCTAATCTCTGGTGGCGTTTTGAATAAAAATGCATATTTAAGAACGAAGGTACTATCCAAATTTAAAAATGTTCAAACGGTTTATCTTGCTGAGAATGAAACGGCGGAGGGAATAAAGGAATTTATTGATTTAACATATAGGGGATTGGAAAATGAAAGTATCTGATTATGTTGCTGATTTTTTTGCAAATAATGGAATAAAGACTGTATTTACCGTTGTTGGTGGCGGAGCCATGCATTTGAATAATTCATTCGGTCACGATGAGAGAATTCACTGTGTGTATAACCATCATGAACAGGCATGCGCAATTGCTGCAGAAGCTTATTGCCGTATTAATAATGAGATGGCGGGAGTATGTGTTACTAGTGGCCCGGGAGCAATTAATGCGTTAAATGGAGTCATCGGAGCTTATCAAGATTCTATTCCGATGATCGTTGTCTCAGGGCAGACAAAAACTACTCTTAGAACACAATACAGTGGATTGCCGCTTAGAACATTTGGAAATCAGGAATTTGATATCGTATCGGCATTAGATAATGCCTGTAAGTATGCAGAAACTATTACGGATCCCAGAAAGGTAAGATACTGTTTAGAAAAAGCCTTTTATTTGGCACGCAATGGAAGACCGGGTCCCTGTTGGTTGGATGTTCCGATTGATATTCAGGGCATGGACATTGATCCGGAGCAGCAGATAAAATATGTACCAGAAGTAATACGGGTAGATGCTGGAACGATAATAGAGAAAAAAATAAAAATTTTATTGGAACAGTTAGAAAAATCCAAGAGACCAGTTATTTATGCAGGAAATGGAATTCGGATTGCCGGAGCTCAATCGGAATTAAATGAGTTGGCAGCTAAATATGGAATCCCGGTAGTGACATGTTGGGACAGTATAGACCTGATAGAAACAGATAGTATGTATTATGCCGGAAGAGCTGGCATAATGGGGGACAGAACAGGAAATTTCGCGGTACAGAACAGTGATTTTCTATTATGCATTGGTAATCGCTTAAATGTTTATCAGATAGGGTATCAGTATGACCTATGGGCACGAGAGGCATATAAGGTTATGGTAGATATTGATGCACTTGAATTGGTGAAACCCACGATTTCAATTGATTTACCGATATGCTATGATGCAAAAAAATTTTTACAGCAATTGCTTAAAAAAAGTAGACATGGAAAATTCAATAATGATAAATGGAACAGTTGGGTGAAACAATGTCAAAATTGGAAAGAGCGTTATCCTGTGGTAACACAGAAACAGTATGAGCAAAAAGACAAAATTAATATCTATGCGTTTATTGACAAATTGAGCAAAACTTTACATGAAAAAACGGTAACTGTTGTTGCTAATGGCTCGGCTTCTGTGGTGGGAAGCGCAGCGTACGTCATAAAGAGTGGAACTAGATTTATAATGAATTGTGCATTGTCATCGATGGGATACGATCTCCCGGCAGCAGTTGGTGCTGCCTGTGCCGTAAAACAAGGGGATGAAAAGTATAACCAGGACATTATATGTATTGCGGGAGATGGCAGTATCCAAATGAATTTGCAGGAACTGCAAACGATAGTTACCAATCGGCTGCCAATAAAAATAATTGTTATTAACAATGAAGGCTATCACCAGATAAGACTTACACAGACCAATTTGTTTGAAAAAAAATATGTAGGAATAGGACCGGAAAGCAACGATCTTGGTTTCCCTGATTTTAGTAAATTGGCATATGCATATGGGATTCCTTACTATGAATGCTCCAATATGCAAAGAATGGATGAAGTATTAGAAAAATTTCTTAAACAGGACGGATATGCAATGTTAGAAATCTTCTGTGATAAAGAACAGGGATTTGAACCAAAATCAGCAACCAAAAGATTAGAGGATGGTACATTATATTCCCCTCCCCTAGAGGATTTGTATCCCTTTTTGCCTAGGGAAGAATTAAGGGAAAATATGTATGTGAAAATGGTGGAGTGATGAAGGGAAACACTTATGGGACGAATGGTTGGAAAAACAGTCATAGTTACGGGGGCAACTTCTGGTATGGGGAGAGCTTCCGCCATTATGTTTGCACAGGAAGGTGCAGAGGTAATATTGATTGGAAGAGATGAGAAAAAAGGAAATGAGGTAGTAGCGCAGATAGAGGAAATAGGTGGGAAAGCTAGATTATATCTTTGCGATATATCCTCTGAAAAAAATGTTGTTGCTTTGCATCAAACTATTAGTGAAGCATATGCAGAAATAGATGTTTTATTTAATAATGCAGGAATATGGACGACCTTTTCTCTTGAGGAAATAGATACAGAACGCATTCATAAAGCATTTTCGACTAATTATGATTCGGTTGTATTTATGTCTGAATATTTTCTTCCGATGCTTATAAAAGCAAAGGGATGTATCATAAATAATGCATCTATGGGAGGTATGGATAGTTTTGTAAGCGGAGGCAGGCAATATGTTTATGCATCAACCAAGGCGGCTGTTATAAAATTTTCAAAATTAATGGCTAAAAATTATGCGAACAGTATTAGGGTTAATTGTATATGCCCTGGAATCATTGAAACAGAGATTTTTGAAAACCGAGATTTTTCCAGATTTGACGGTACGATTCCGATGGGAAGAATAGGACAGCCGGATGATGTTGCAAAAGTTGTGTTGTTTTTGGCTTCACAGGACGCTGCTTATTTGACAGGTGTTGTCTTACCGATTGATGGTGGGGCATCATTAACGTAGAGGTGTAATAAATGCTGAATATCAGACATGTGGGTATCTATGTAGAAGATATCGAGAAAGAAAGTGAGTTTTATAAAAAATGCTTTCAAATGATAGCTGTTTCTGAGAAGCAGAAAGATAGAAATATATTATTAGATGAATTGTTGGAACATGAAGACTCAGAAATAATAACTACAAAATTAATAACTCCCGTTGGAAAACAAAATGGACAGGGGGATATGATTGAACTGGTAAAGATTATTTCTCATGTGGAACACTTAAGAATTCCTTCACCGATTTATAATACTGGGATGATGCATATTGCAATTGGAGTGGAGGACATAGAGCAGGTGATGGACCTTATTATTCAAAATGGTGGATGTTCAAAGACGAAGATAGTTACACATGCAAATGGAAATAGATTTGCATTTGCAATCGATCCGGAAGGAAATTGGTTAGAATTGATTGAGAGGCATTAAAATGTTTATAGAGCATCCTATAATTATGGAAGAGATGGAAGATATTTTCCATCGAGATATAGAATGGCATATATTGGATAATAGTAGAGTGCTTGTGACAGGGGCATATGGAATGCTGGCTTCCTATATAGTTTTTTTCCTCAGTTATTTGTGCGAATATCAGAAAATGAACATACAGATTTTAGCTCAAGGAAGAAATAAAGATAAAGCACGGGAAAAATTTGGAGATTTGCTAGATAAAGATTATGTCGAATATACGTCAATGGATATTACGAAAGAAATTCATTACGACAAAACTATTGATTATATAATTCATGCAGCAGGGATTGCTAATCCACGATGGTATGCGACAAATCCTGTAGAAGTGATAGAACCTAATATTATTGGCACATATAATTTGTTGAATTATGCAAAGGAACATGGATGCCGCGGCTTTTTAGTGTTTAGTTCTGGGGATGTTTATGGGAAAGTAGATGACCCAGACAATATAACAGAAGAAACGATTGGGCGGGTGGATCCAATGGATGAGCATAGCTGTTATACCGAAAGTAAAAGAATGCAGGAAACATTGGCAGTAAACTATTATAGAGAATATGGTGTGCCTGTGAAAATACTTAGAATTGGTCATACTTATGGGCCTACTATGGACATAAAAAATGATCCAAGAGTGTTTGCATCTTTTCTTAATTGTGTTCTTGAAAAAAGGAATATCGAAATGAGAAGTGATGGAACTGCAAAGCGCCCATTTTGTTATTTGCCGGATGCAGTTGCTGCATACTTTACTATTTTATTTAAAGGAAATAATGGGGAGGCATATAACATTTGCAATGCAGATGGATTTATTTCTATGAAAGAATTGGCGAATATAATTATGCTATTTGAAAAGCAAAAAAAGCTAAAAATAATATTTGAAACACCATTCGATAAGGATAAATGCGTAGAAAATAGAGCGAATAGAGATAATAATCCGTCAGATAAGAAATTAAGGGGATTAGGTTTTCAGTATCATTTTTCAATTCAAGAGGGCATGGAGAGAACATACAAATTTTTGAAGGAGTTATAGTTATATGGAAAAACTAAAAAATTATTATGCAGAGGCAAGAAAAGTATTAATGGATGTGATTCCATTAGAAAAACCGTTATGTTTGTCAATAGAACCAACTAATCTTTGTAATTTTAAATGCACGATGTGTTTTCATGGAAATAATGAATATGCAGAAGAAGCTAAACCATTAAAAAATATGGATATGAAT
>CAMCHB010000081.1 GCA_945874585.1 uncultured Clostridium sp.
ATTTCTGCCTCGACCCTAGAAAAAAGAATAAAAAAATATGGTTGGAATTATCCAGATTTATTAAAACCAGCTAGAGATAAAGCTCCTAATTCGCAGAATCCAAGGCTTAGAAAAAAATACAAGGTCAATTTTAAAAAGCTCAGTGAACAAAGTGGGTTATCTATATGGCTTTTGACACAAAGAGTTAAAGATTTTGGTGAGGATTGTGAAGATATTACAGCATCCCCACATGACTTTTGTTTAAATCATCAACATAAAGAAAAAACCGGAAACGAAATTAAATATAAAGGGGTAATTTACAATAATTTAAGTGAATTGTCTGCTCAAACAAAGCTTCCAATTACGAAGTTAAGGCAGCGCATAAAAACTTATGGTAAAGTCCCGGATATTGGTGATCCAGATAAGGAATTTAAATTAAATCATAGTTCTCATAAAGTAATATGGCAAGGTCATACCTTTACTAGTATTCGTGCTATGGCTAGATATTATGGAATTAGTAGTAAAACACTAACTGATAGAATCAAAATATTGGGAATTGATTCACCAGATCTATTGTTGAGTAATGAGGAATATAAAAGGAAATATCGGTATAACCAACATATTAAATACAACGGGAAGGAATATAAATCCGTTGCTCATATAGCGAGAGAATATAAATTACCCGAATACATTGTTTCTAGTAGATTAAAAGCTGGAGTATCACTAGATACATCTACGGATGAATTGAGAAAGAATAATAAAAAAGAACTATATAAACAAAGTAATCTATTGACACTTGAACAAGTGGCTCAAGAAACTGGTTTAACTCTGTCGTATGTTTCTAGTCTTGCTAGTGATAATGTAAAACACTATATGCCTTTTGATTTAAACAAATATAAGGTCATTATAAAGAAAAATATAGTTGGATTTAAACGAGAAGCAGTTAATGATCTTAAGAAGTATTTTGGAAACTTGCCAAAAGATCTTATTATTTTACCATTAACTAATAATAAGTATTTGATTGATCCTAAAACGTTAGAAGTATATTCCAACACTATGAAAAATGGTGGTATATATAAAAAGCATTTAGTCAAAAATAAACTGGGAGCAGATTATTATTCTTTGTTTATTTTAGAGGAGTACAAAAGAAAACATAGCAGTGGCTCCAAGTACACTTTAGAAGAACTGCGTTCGATACTTGATTATCCAGATATAACATATAAGGATATTGTCACCTTTGAACAAATAAGAAATACATATTCAAAAGAGCATTATATTCTCAATAAATTACGCTATCACAAATTTAAGGTATGGCGAAGACATGATAACAATGGAAAACTCGTTAAAGGCTACCTTAAAAGGGATGTAGCAAAATATGTTAAAGAACAAAATAAACCGGCCGTGGTATTAGAAGGTATTGCATATCCTAGATGGAAAGATGCAGCCAAAGCTTACAACTGTAGTGTTGCTACTTTACATCAAAGGATTAAAAAATATGGCCCCAATGATAGCTTAGGTTTACGAGATCAAATTGAATTTTTAGGTAAAATCTATTCTTCCAAGAAGGAAATAGCAGAACATTATCATATTCCATATAGTATTTTTAGACGAAGAGAGGTTATGGGATGCAAACCGGAAGAATTGGTTTTATCTAAGGAAGCCTTTGAAGCATTAATGACAAAGAAAAATCAATCTGTTTTATCCAAAAATAAGACAAAGAACAAAGCCTTTGAAACAAAATTAGTTACTAAGAAGACCACTATAATAAGCAAGCCAATAACTCTTAATGGCGTTAAATACTCTGGAGGAATTCGGGAAGCAGCTCAAGCGCATTATTTAGATCCATATATTGTTTTAACTCGCATTAGAAAGCATGGAACTGATTACGATAGGCTCTTTGACAAAGTAATGACAAAAAACCGAGGCCCGATTAAATTACAAGGAAAATATTATCCTGGTGGATTTCCTCAAGCCGCTAAAGAACATAATATGAATTATAAGCTACTATACGGTAGATATAGAAAGTATGGACCTAATGATAAACGACTATTTATACCGATTAATGAAAGTAGATATAAAAATATTGAGGTTTTAGGTCATCAATTTAAGAATCTTTCTGAACTTTCTCAAACATATGGTATTTCAACAAAAGTCTTAGAAAAAAGACTGCATGAATACGATCATGATGATATTCGAGTCATTGATAATTATATTGACTACAAGTTATCGAATTTTAAGCAATATGATAATCCAGAATTAAGTAAACCAATAGAAATTGCTGGTAAGAAATATAATTCAACAATAGATTTTTGTAAACGAATAGGTATCTCGTATCAAACATTTTTAAATAGAAAAAAGGCTGTGGGTTTAAATGATAAACGTATGTCTTCTGAACCCATAAATAAGCCTGTTTTATGCATTCTGAACTATATCTTCTTTACTTGGAATCAAGCAGCTAGATTCTTTAATGTTAATACTAGTCGCTTAAAAAATTTAATAAGGGCAGGATACAGAGATAAAGAACTACTATCAATGATTAAGAATAAAACAAAGATTCCTGTAAGTAGACAGCATAAAAAGTCTACCCCTTATCAGATAAAGATACTTGGTAAGGAATATAAAAGTATGACTGAATTTGCTCAGTTGCATAATATGGAACCATCAGCATTAAAAGCTAGAATCTATAGATATGGTGCGGATAATCCTAAGATTTTAGCAGATAATCTTAAGAATAATGTCGAGGTAACTATTAGAGGGGTGACCTATTCTAGTGTAGAAGCGGCTGCGAAGGCTTTAGGCATTAATGCAGCAGTACTAAGGAATAGACTAAAAGCTGGCAAAAAAGGTGATGATCTGGTTAATTATATAAATAATAATAAAGTTGTTCTCTGTGGTCGTGAATACAAGTCTGTTGCAGAAGCAGCTAGACAGCATGGTTTAGTTCCAAGTACTTTATGTTGCAGAATTGATAAATATGGAAAAAATAATCCTATTATCTTTAAAAGACCAAAAAGGATTCAACGAAAGATTAATAAGAAAATCTGGAAGGTTACCATTTTAGGAAAAGAATACGAATCAATTAGTGAATGTGCTAAAAAGCATGGGATTTCCGATGGAACGCTTAAATCTCGAATCAAAGCACATGGTAATGACTGGCCTTATCTTTTTGATAAACCTAAATGGACACATAAATAATTTCAAATTACAAGGTGAAAGAAAATGGTAGATTATAATTATAAGGTAAAAACGATTCGCGTTTTTAATTTGAATTATCCGTGGGTAATGGTAGAAAAGAAAACTAATCGTGTAGTAGATAATGCAAATGGCGAGGGGTACCCAACAGTTGGTGCAGCTTGGAAAAACTGGAAACGTCAGCATAAGTTAGGAATTGCTCCTAAGGTTGGAAAAGCTAAAGTTAAGCATTTTCGTAGAAAAGCTAGAGTGAAGAAGAAGCATTCAGCACTTGCAAATAAAAAGAATGAATATAATCCAGTAATCAGTCCAGCCGAAAAAAGGATTTTAGAACAACGCTTGGCAACAAGGATTAATGAAGTATAGTACAATATTCTACTTGCTAACTGTTCACTGAAACTATGCATTAATAGATAAAAAACACTTCTTTTAGGCTTACTTGTATAATACAACTCTTTTATTAAAGTCTTTCTTTTAATAAAAGAGTTTACATAATATTAGATACGTTATAAGAAGGGTAGCATAGAAAAAAAGACTGTCAATCAGCGTGATTACAGTCTTTTTAAAGATACCTCAGCAAAATATGATATAATGTAAGAAAAAGTAAGGAGAAATTTGTATGCAGGTCTCAGCAAAAATTACTAGCAAGAATCAAATCACCTTGCCTAAAATATTACGTGAAAAATTAGAACTTGGTGATTCAGATAAAACTATCGTTTTTAACATTTCTGATGATAAACCGGTCACTGTTGAAAAGCTTAAAACCAATAATTTGTGGGATATTGTTGAAGAGCAACGCAAGAAATATGGAAGCATTGACACTCCTGAAATTGATTGGGGTTCAGATGTTGGAGAAGAAAGGCTAGATTAATGAATAAATATAAGCAAGGAGATATTTATTTTTTCGATTTTAATCCATCACTGGGTTCAGAAATGAGAAAAGTAAGACCATGTGTAATCATTAGTAATAATCAATATAATAGAATTTTTAATACGGTGATTGTAATGCCGATTTCTTCTTCTGATAAATACCAAAAGGAAGAAAAATATCAAAAATCACCTTTGTTTTATACTTTAAAAAATAAGAAAGTCTATGGTACTGTATTATTGCAACATATACGAACGGTTGACCCTAAAAAACATATTTGCAGTGATTTAAAGGATCAACTTGCTTTAGACGAAATTCAAAAAATAAGACAAATCATTAATCAATTTTTCTAAAAATATGCAATAACAAAAAAAGCTAATCACAAGGATTAGCTAAACCATTCAGTTATCTAAAACTACGATTGAAGTCAACGAGTTACGGTCGTTGGCTTCTTTTCATATTGAATTATACCATTAAATATTTACTTAATAAAGGCATCAGCAAGACCAAGTGTCTTAAAGTGTATTATGCTGATTTTTTACTTACAGACTCCCTTTTTTATTTTTACTAAACTCTTTTATTAAAACACTAATTTTAATAAAAGAGTTATAAAGCCCTATTTTGCAAAATAGACAAAAAAAGACAATAACTGTAATCATAATTTGATACAATTATTGTCAGAAATAGAAAAGTTAATATGTCGGTGGAAATTTCTTCTTGGAGATGGTGCCAATGAAAAAGTGATTTGGTCTTAAAAATCTTAGAGAAAGGAGTTTCTAAATTCAATGGATCATCTTGTATGGTTCATTATAAGCTTGATAAGTTCGTTTACACTGCTGATTTGTTCATTAAACGTAGTCTTTCAAGAAACCACTAGGC
>CAMCHB010000082.1 GCA_945874585.1 uncultured Clostridium sp.
TTAATGTGGTAATCGTCAGGGGGTCCCTTTTAGTGTTAATCGATACGCTTGCGACCCTTGAAGTGTTGATCGTCGTATGGTCGGTGTTATCTTCTGCCTGGAGTTGGGAAGGATTTTAAATTAAAATAGCGAGTGACCAATCGATTAAACGCTTTTTGGTCTTCATCTGGCATATCAAATGAAAATATTTTTTTCGGTTCTACCGATAAAACAAATTGCAAGGCTTGTTTCACGTTTTCGCTTATGAAGATAACGGATGGATCTATATTTTGACATGTTTTGCACAAAAAGCCATCCTCCTCCATACTAAATGCCTGTAGGTTCTCTTCCGTATGACATTGAACACATCTTTGCACCATTGGGCGATAGCCCAAAATAGCTAACAAGCGCCATTTAAAAATGGCCAATAAAAAATCCAAATTTTTTTCTTTATACGTAATCATATATAAAGTATTAAGAAAAAGTTGCAAAATTCGATAACAATTTTGGTTTTCCATGGTCACATCTTGAATAATTTTAGTAATATGTACAGCATATTGAAGTTTATCTAAGTTGGTCCTTAAATCATAAAACATTTCAATTGTTTCACAAGAATTCATGGTATAGGTTCCATTTCCCCCATACAACAAATAATCACCAAAGCATAAAAATTGTGTACTGCCAAGCAAGTAACTTCTTGTTCTCCTTGCTCCCTTGGCAGCACAACTTATTTTTCCTAAGCCCGGGGTTAATATCGTCAGCATCTTATCAAAGTCTCCCATATTACTCTCTGCTAGGATAATCCCTTTTGTCTTCCACTTTCTCATTGTTCTCACCCATATTATTTTCTTCCCATTTCTTAATCTGTTTTAATTCAAGATAAGTATCGATATTTCCGGTTTGTTTAAACATATTCCATGCAATTTTCTTTATCATTCTCACCAACTCCTAAATTAGAATATCTCTAATTTTATCTTGTGTTATATTTCTCATTTCATGCATTGTTTTTAAATAAATATCTTTTGCTATGCTATATTTAAGATAATTGATTCATTTGATCCACATTTAATTTTTTCTTCCAATCTTCTGAAACTTTTACCCAAACACGCATGTTTACTTTTATGCCAAGCATTGCTTCAATTTTTTCTCTGGCATAACTAGCAATTTTTTTTAGCATACTTCCATTTTTTCCAATGATAATTCCTTTGTGTGAATTTCTTTCACAATAAATGACCAATTGAATATCGTAAAAATCTTTTCCATTTTTCATTTTTTTCAATTTCATTTCTTCTACTTTTACATAGATGCCATGTGGTACTTCATCGTTTAATAATTTTAAACATTTTTCACGCACCACTTCTTCCACCAATTGCCTTTCGGTTTGATCTGTATATTCATCTTGATCATAATAAGGTTGACCATTTGGCAAATTTTTTTCAATTTCTTCTAAAAGATTTTCTAAATTCTTTTTCTTTTTGGCTGAAATAGGAATGATGCTTGCAAAAGGATAAGCCTGGCGATACAAATCCATCAAATGAAGAATTTGTTCTTTCTTTACCTCATCCATTTTATTCAATACTAATATAACTGGTGAATTTTGTTCTTTTAATTTTTCTATGATTTTTTGACTATCCTCTGAAATTTTGGCATATCCGGCATCCACGATAAATAGAATAACATCGGCATCTTGTATTGTATGATAAGCGGTTGTTAACATAGACTGATTAAATTTTGTTTTGGCTCTGTGGATACCTGGTGTATCCATGAAGATAATCTGTGAATTGGTTCGATTAACAATTCCTTTAATTGCTGTTCTTGTGGTTTGTGGTTTTGATGTTACAATAGCGATATTCTCGCCAATTAAAGCATTCAATAAAGTTGATTTTCCAGCATTTGTACGACCAATTAAAGATACAAAGCCTGATTTAAATTGCTCCATTTTTATTCCTCCAAAGTAACTTTTGCATCTATTGGGCATATTTGAATAAATGTATTTCCATCGTTTACATCAATTTCTTTTCCATTCATATCTTGATAAATGGTTTGCGCATTTCTGCTTTCTTTCTTGCATTGAATTGGAATCGCTTTTCCGTTGGTTATGTAATAACCTTTCAAAGTTCCGATATTCTCCAAACCTTGTCTATCTTTATTTTCTCCATCATTTAAAGGATAATTCTTAGCAAAAGTTATGATAATATTTTTCGTTTGAATTGGCTTTTTGGTCGTCCAATCAACCTGTGGCTGCCCTTTTATCAAACGAGTATACATTTTATTACTAGCATCGTACTGATAGGTTGTTGTCTTAAAGTCAGAATATGGAATCGTAATATGTTCTGCTTTTTGTCCATTTTCCAAATTCACCTCATCGGTTACATAATGTAAAACACTTTTTTCAGTCGAAGTCATACGATAGCCTTTTTTCTGCGCAACTTCCTGAATTTTTTCTGTACTTGTTACAGCATTGTGTGGTGCACTTTTGTCTTTGACACGCCAAAAAGTTTTATCACTTTCATAAATTCCATTGATATTTTGAATACGGTAGGTACCAATATCGGATTGAGCTTGAGGACTCCATCCATAATGAACATAAATAGCATCATTTTCCATGACATAATCCACAAAATAATGTCTTGCGCTACGAACCGGCCCAATTTTTTCCATATCTTTTCCCTTAAACAATGCCATCAATCTTGTTTCTCCACCTTCTACAATGATTTCATAAACCAAATAAGCATCATTTAAACCAGCTTGTGGCTGTGCATCTTGGTGGTTATCAATCATAAAAGCAATTGGCCTACTGTTTCCTTGAAAAATCTTGGCTTGCTCTTCCTTTTTTTCATCCAACTCAACTACAATTGGTTCTGTACTTGTTTCATCCTGCCCTTGTTGATTTTGATGATCCTTCCAGATTTTAAATGCTAAGACACCACCTGAAACCGCGATGACTAAAACAACAATTACAATAAATAGGATCATTTTCTTTTTTGGATCCATTGTTGTTTTACCATGATTTCTTCCATTACTTCTTTTCCCTTTTGGCATATAATCCCCCTATCTAACTTTTAACTAATGATGGTTAAACCATATACTAGTAAAGTTATCAATATTCCAATTAGTGCTCCTAATACCACCTCTAATTTTGTTCTCTGATTGCTATCTACACGATTCAAAGAGATAATAATTGCCATTGTTAATGCTAATGCTACAATAACAATGTTTTCTGTGTTTATCCAGATGGCTGTTACAGCTGCAAAAGCTATCATAGATTGTCCACTTACAATTAGTTGTTTGTTTTCTTTTCGGTTTTGTATTTTAGCTGCTTTTAAAGCAACGGTTATGATAATAGCCAAAGCAATCGCTACAAAAGCTAAATAAGCTGGTGTATGAATCACTGTTTTGATAATGCTTGTTCCTGCCATTCCAATTTTATCAAATAAAATAAAATAAGCAATCACCAATGCATTTAAAGCTGCAATAACAACTGCACCTGCTGCCACATCTTTTGCAATTTTAGCTTTGGGATGATATAGATCTGTATACAAATCGACCACTGTTTCAATGGCCGTATTGATCATTTCTGCAAAAATAATTAGTAAAAAAGCAAAAATCAAAGCAATAAATTCCAATTTGGATAAATCAAAAAATAGACTAGCTACCATGACACAAGCAATGATGACCAATTGTTTTCGGACATTTGCTTGAGTCGTTGTTCCATATATGATTCCATTCGTTGCATTTTTCCATGCTTCAAAAAAATTTTTATTGTGTAATCTTTTATCTTTTTCTGGTTCCTGTTCCATGATAACTCCTTAATTTCGTGTAATATGTAAGCTATTCAATATAGTTTCTTCTTTTTGTCTCATTTCTTTTTTATCTTCTTCTTCCATATGATCATATCCCATTAAATGATAAAATCCATGCACTGTCATATAAGCCAACTCACGCTCAAAACTGTGTCCATATTCTTTGGCTTGTTCTTTTACTTTTTCTACGGAAATAATTAAATCCCCTAGTACTTCCTGTTCTTGACCAACTTCTTGTTTCCATTCTCCTCGTTCAAACATAGGAAAAGACAAAACATCGGTTGCACGATCAATCTGACGAAATTTTTTATTGTACTGTTGTATCACCTTTGAGTTGGTTAAAATAATATTTACATACAATTGCTCCTTTGGCAAATTTTCTTTGGCAAAACATGTTTCGAGCACTTGATAAATTGTCTTTTCCATTTGCTTATCTGGTTCTATTTCTGCATATTCTATTTCGACTAAGTTTACCATATAAAACATACCCCTCATCTAGTATTTGATAATGATTTTTGATATTTTTCATAACACCATATTTCACTAATTTGTTTTTGTACAAAACAATTAAAGCATGATAATCTTTGGTACTTCTATTAACTGCTCTTAAGTCTCTTCTTAGTAATAAAATTTCTTTTTCTGTTTGATCTTTTGCCTTATTATATTGATCCCAGAAATTCTTATAGGCTTCTCTTTCATTTGGATTTGACCAATAAATTTTGGTTGATAACAATTTCATGTTGTATTCATCCAATACTTCGATTAGCATTTTATATTCTTCTTCTTGCTTAGCAGTTGTTTTTGCTTCCACCATTAAATCACGAATTTGGTCAATTAGATTCAAATAACATTGTTCTGCTACAACAAGTGGTAAGCTATGGGTAAATAACTCACGACTAATTCCTAATAAGACAACATTTTTTTCAATGCAATCTTTTTCATCTAATTTTCCAACTGTAAATTTTTCATATTTTCCATATTCACGATTTAAAACTTTTAATTCATCACTTTGACAAATTTCTCTTTTAATTGGAATAATTTGAGAAACATATTCATCTAATGTATCAAAAATCTTCAAGAAGATTTGATTACGATATTGTAAATTTGTATGAATATTATCAGATAATTGTAC
>CAMCHB010000083.1 GCA_945874585.1 uncultured Clostridium sp.
AACTTCAAAAGATCCAAATCCAACTAATTGAACTTTATCACCTTTTACTAATGCTTCTGTAACAACATCAATGAAAGCATTAACTGTTGCTTCAGCACTCTTTTTTGTTTCATTTGTTTGAGCAGCTATTGCTGCGATTAATTCAGCTTTGTTCATTATCAATTACCTCCTAAAATATTTGTATATGTAGAATTACATCTACATTATGACTTATTCGCCAAAATTAGATAAAATCCTTCTTTATTTTTACATTTTTTTGTTCAATCCTTTTTGCCTCTAAGTATTTCGAGATTTTCGCTCTCTTTTTTGTCTTTTGCTAAATATTATGTATTGTTACAGTACCAGTCGTTTCACTCGTTTTTTATCATTCTTTAAAGACAGTTTTTATGCTACTAATTTTCTCGATAGATTCGTAGTTTTAGAAGTACTTTATAGATTTTTTGTCCATATGGTAGCATAAAAATTTCTTCTTTCGTTAAAACTTTGAAAGCCAATAAACTTAAGCCATAAACCAAAACAGCAAATAGCATTGCCACGGCAGATGCAGTACGGTCCGTATACAAACCTCCTAAGAACTGATACAATGCGTAGGAACAAACAGCCATGATTCCTGTACAAAATGCTGGCTTAATGAGAAATTTTTTCCACCCTAAATTAAGAGGAATCGTTTTACGAAGTACAGTAAACCCAATTGTAAATGAAATCATATGACATACCACAGATCCAATGGCCGCACCACAAGCACCAATCCATGGAATTGGTACCAAAATTAAATTCAATATAAATTTTGCCACAACCCCCACTCCTAGTGCTGTTGCCGGAACCATAATTTTGCCAAATCCCTGCAATGCTCCATTAACTGTTTGCGCTAATACTGTAAATATAATCGTTAAGCTACTAATTTGCAATATCAATTCTCCTGCATTTGCATTCGGATACAATAGATTCAGAATAGGCGCAGCAAATATAAACATTCCCACTGTGCATGGCAAGCCAATCAGCATCGTAATCAATAATGAAAATGAAACCCTTTTTTGTGCTGTTTTAGGATCTCCTTTTGCCATAGCAGCTGATATGGTTGGTACCAATGCTGTTGCAAAAGCAATATTAAATGATAATGGTAAAGAAGTTAAAGTATCTACTTTTCCCCCTAAAATACCATATTGTGCTTTTGCCTCTGCTTCTGGTAAAAACTGTTTTAAGCTTCGAACAACGGTAAAAGAATCAATGTTTTTATTGATAGCAGACATCATAGAGCTTAAAGCCATTGGGATGGAAGTACACAATATTTTTTTAACAACACTTGGTATGCTTTCTCTTTTTTGAACTGGTGAAGATTGAACATCTTTCCAAACATCTCTTCTTTGGCGTTTATAAAAAATATATAAATAAGAAAAACTCAAAAAGATAGAGAATGTTGTTGCTAAGTTAGCAGCAGCAGCCATTAGCACTGTATTAACATTGGATAAAATAGAAACAACTGATACCATACCTATGGTTAACGTGGTTTTAAATAATTGCTCTAATGTTTGAGAATTTGCAGTTGCTCTCATGTTTTGTTTTCCATTAAAATAGCCTCGAATAACAGATGAAATAGCTACAAAGAAAATGGCAGGTGATAATGCTACCAATGTTAGTTCTGCTTCTGGTATTTGCAATAACGTATTGGCAATAAATCTAGCCCCGAAAAATAAAATAGCACTTCCTATTAAGCCAATAATAGCAAATGTACCAATGGCAATTTTAAAGATACGATGAGCCCCACGCTCATCACCAACTGCCGTTCGAGCAGAAACTAATTTGGATATTGCATTTGGAACGCCAATGGAAGATATGGTTAAAAGAAGAGCATAAATTTGATAAGCTCCACCACTAATAGCATTTCCTTCATCTCCAAATCCTTGCTTATTGGTTAAATATAAATTATAGACCAGGCCTAGTAATTTAATTAGTATTTGAGAAAACATTAAGGCTATAACAGCCTGCATAAATCCTTCCTTTTTTCTAGGCTTTGCTATGTATCTCTTTCCTCTTTTTCTCATTTTATTTCCTTTCATTTATTTCTTGTATAACACTTTTCATTCTTTTGACATCCACTTTTTATTTATTCTAATATTATATGGATATTCTGGATAATATTCAAGTTATTTTTCAACATTTATAAAACCTTTTCTTACATGAACCAGGAAAGTAACCGTGTTTTTCACAGCACTTTTAGATACCCATGCAGCATAACAGAACCCAATAAGCTAAATAGGTCTACTTATCTTGCAAATTCTCTCATTTTATTAACATAATTTGCGAAAAACCCTTGTTTTTTCTTCTATTTTATAGGATAATAGATATGATAATTTTTATCAAGAATAATTAAATGAAAGTGGTGACTATATGTGAATGTAATAGATCGCGTATTAAAATTTTTAGGAACAGATCGAAACACTTTTTTAACGTATATTTTAACATTAGCCACAATCTATTTTGTTGTAGATAGAACGGTAGAAATTTTACTTATTTGTTTTACTGGTATTGGCGTTACTTATTGGGGACCAATTCATTATACCATTGCTTTAGCTTGCCCCGTTTTTGCCTTTTTATTTTCAAGCTCATCTAAATTTGCTAAAAACGATAATATAAAGTTTTCTTTCTTTTACCTTTACTGCATAGCACTTTATATTTTAACTCTATCTATGTTTGTTACTTGGATAAATGAATTGATTTGGGTTCTTATGATGTATTTACCAAATTATTCTGGAATTG
This sequence comes from uncultured Clostridium sp., assembly GCA_945874585.1. GTDB lineage: Bacteria > Bacillota > Clostridia > TANB77 > CAG-508 > CAMCHB01. The sequence goes on from CAMCHB010000083.1 coordinate 2,758, forward strand.
TCAGTGAGTTTCCGGAACTTGTCAAATCAGCTTTGACTGCTCTTGCCTTATACCTTCCTATTGTAACAGCACCTATTATCTTTAAGAAATTATATATGTCTGTTAATGATTCCAAAACCTTTAAAGATTCTATTATTGATTACAAAGGTATTGATTTATCCCCTACTCCAGAGGGTATTGGCGAATACACTTGTGAAATGTTGTTATGTACAGAAAAAGAAACAGGCCGTGCTATTAAAACTCCAGAAACCAAACGTTATGAATCAACCCTTGTAGTTGGTGTTAGTGGTTCTGGTAAAACATCTATGATTTTTGAACCAATGATAGCAAGAGATTTGGAAAAGAAATTCTTCTTTCAAGAAATGGCAAAAGAAATGGGCTTTACAGCTTTAAAAACAGGTATTGCAACATTGCATTGTCCTTATGATAACGATTACATCAATAAAAACTTTTCTTTAAATATGCTACAACCAAATCCTTCAAAAGAAAAACTTTACCATGAATACATGAAAAAAATGATTCATTATACCAATGGAAGCCAAATCATTTATAAAAATTTAGGTCTAACCTATATGGCACCAGATGATGAATCTGCAAAGAAGATTTTAAAAGTAGCTAAAAACTTTGGAATTCCTGTTAACAGTGTTGATCCATCTAGTCTTACTTCTGTTGGATTAAATCCATTTGTTTATGAAGATCCTATTCGTGCTGCTATTATTATTTCTTCTGTTTTAAAAGGTATGCTTTACTTAGATAAATCTAGCGATTCAGAAGATATCTATAAGCAAAATGTTGCTTTACAAGCAGTTGAAAATGTAGCTATTTTATTAAAAGAAATGTATCCTAGATTAAAAGATGGTATTTTACCAAACCTATCAGATTTATTAAAATGTCTAAACAATTTTGATTTGGTGGAAGCACTTTGCGAAAAAATGCAAACCATCCCTGATTTAGCTGAGAAATATGCACAACAATTAAGCTATTTTAAGAAAACATTCTATCATAAAGGTGTCAACCGAACCGATACGGAAAAATACCTATTTCCAGCTATCAATCAACTAGATTCCTTACTTCGTAATTCTGGTGTTCGCAATGTTCTATGTAACCGTACCAATAATGTAAATTTTGATGATGTTTTAAAAGATGGTCAAGTAACGGTCATTTGTACTCGACGAGGAGAATTAGGAGGCGTTTGTCATAAAGCATTTGGTCTATTCTTTTTACTATCTTTGCAACACTGTATTTTAAGTAGACCTGGCTCTGAGAAATCAAGAATTCCTCATTTTCTTTACATTGATGAATTTCCTACTTACATTTGCCATGCTACTGAAGCTCTTTTCACCTTGTATCGTAAATATCGCGTTGGTAGCGTAGTTTCTGCACAAAGCTTGGCACAATTAGGTGGAGAATCAAATGAAAAAGAATTCCGTGACATTATCTTATCAAATTGTGGAACTAAAATTGTTTTTGGCAGCAATACTCCTGAGGAAAATAACTGGTGGGAAAAAGAATTAGGTCAAAAACGTGATTGGAAATCAAAAGCTGATTACAACCTTGATAAAGGAGAATATGAGCACAAATTAGGTGGTGTTGAATATGGATGGATTCCTATTCTTCCTGCTGGAAAGCTACAGACATTACCATTTAAAACTTGTGGCTTTAAAACCAAAGACATCAAAGGTAGAGTCACAACAGGTCACGGCGTGATTGACTTTTTAGCACCTAAATACAATCAACCACAAGAAACGAAATTTTTCAACTTCACGAAATTTACACCTGGTGTTTACACAGAACAAAAAGAAGAAAATAAATTGACAAAAGTTTTGAATAAATTAAGTGGATCAAATGAAATACCTTTTGATAATATTGATGATAATGTAGATCCTATCCAAACGAGTCCATCATCATCTAAATATCTTTTTAAAAATAAAAATTCTATTTCTTTTGATTTATCTGATTATTCTCAGTCATCTAATACTTTTGACTCAAACCAAACAGACGAAGAAAATTCAGATGAGAACTAAAACAAAAAAGAGGCATTTAGCCTCTTTTTTTGAGCATTAAGATAAGGTGAAGCTTTAGCTCTGTCTCTTATACACATCTCCGAGCCCACGAGACCGAGGCTGATC